>JAJFMR010000248.1 GCA_020696915.1 Rhizobiaceae bacterium
CAATACTGCTCGCTCCGGACGATGCCGATGCGCATCATATCCGCGCCCGCATCCATTCCGAAGTCGGCGAGGTCGAGCAGGCCATTGCGCGGTTCGATCTGGCAATAGCCCTGAATCCCAGCGATTCGGAGATCCTCGTCGGTAGTACGGACCTGCTGCTGTATATCGGTCGCACCGACGAAGCGATCGACCGGATCGAGCAGGCCAAGGGCATCGATCCTTTCCACCCCGACTGGTTCCACTGGCAGATGGGCTGGGCACTCTGGGAAAGGAACGATTGCGACGCCGCGCTGGCGGCGATGCGGAAAATGTCCCGAATCCCGGGCGGCGCGCACCGGATGCTTGCGGGGATCCACGCTTGCCTGGGAAATCAGCGGGAAGCGAAGGAAGCGCTTGCGGTTTTCCTCCAGAACTCGCCGGGCGAATCCATCAGCAAAGAACGTATGGAATGGGAGAAATTATGGACCGCTCCCGGAAGCCTCGACCGCTGGATCGAGCACATGCGGATCGCGGGCCTGCCGGAGTGACGGCGGACCGGATGCGGGCAGGTACAAGCAGCGTGACAAGAGCGGCTCCCGTCCGGGATGGGTTATCCTGAAGCGCTACGCCGGCTTGAAAAGAGTAGTGCTTGACGAGCCGGCGTGCCCGTATCCGCAATGATCACGAATCCCGTCCCTCGCATGCGAATCCGGCGGGAAGCTCTATCTAGCCCGTGCTTCGCTCCGGAAAACCTGCGACGGCATCTCGCTGGCGACCTGGCGCGCCCGCTCGAGGTGGCTCCGCATGCAGGTCTCGGCGTCTGCCGCGTCGCCGTCGAGCATGGCCTCGGCGATCGCCCGGTGCTCGGCCAGCGAGGCTGCGATATTGCCGGCCGTCAGCATCTTGTTGAACTGGAACATAAGCAGCGGAAGCTGCAACTGACTGGTGACGATTCCGAGTGTCTCATTGCCGCTGGCGCGGATGATTGCGTCGTGGAAGCTCTTGTTCTCGGCGATGTAGCCGCGGCCCGGGGCGCGCTGCTCGGGCATCCAGATCGCCTCGGTGTCGCTTTCGAATCGCGCCCGGATCACCGGGGCGGCAAGTTTGGCGGTCGCCTCGCGGACGGCGAGGCATTCCAGTGCGATGCGGATCGAGAACAGCTCCAGCATCTCGCGCATCGAAAGCCGGCGCACGATGGCGCCGCGATTTGGCACGATTTCGAGCAGCTTATCGGCGGCGAGGCGGTGAAGCGCTTCACGCAGCGGCCCCCGGCTGATGCCGAGCTCGCGCGTCAGGTCGGCTTCGATGAGCCGCTGGCCGGGCGCGTATTGCCCTTGGAAGATGCCGTCGCGCACATGCCGCAGGACGTAGTCGACCGTCGCGCCGCGCATCCGCTTGTGTTCGGCCACATCACCAGCGTCCGACATGCCATTCCTCCCAATCCGCTGTAGCAGCCACAAATGATGTTGACTAGAATTTGTCGTGCAATATTGTCAGACAATCTGATGTTCTGGGAGGAAATCATGATGTCGTCGACGCTGATCCGCCGCACTGGAAAGCCGCGCGCGTTCTGTCGTCGGGGCAACGCCTCGGCCCAACTTTGCCGGTGCGATCGGTCATGATGATCGGCAAGGCCGGCGAGGCCGTCTCCAGCATCTGCACATCCGATGCGGCGAGCATCGAGATTCGCGGCCGCGATCTGTGCAACGATCTGATGGGCCATAAGAGCTTCACGGATTTCTTTTTCCTGCTGGTCGCGGGAAAGGATCCCACCGACGAGCAGCGCTTCTTTCTCGACACGCTGCTGATCGCGATCGCCGAGCACGGCCTGACGCCGACGGTGCAGGCTGCGCGCATGACGCTCGCCGCCGCGCCCGACAGCCTGCAGGGCGCGGTTGCGGCCGGCATTCTCGGTTGCGGCACGGTCGTGCTCGGCACCGCCGAACTGTGCGGGCGCGTTCTGGTCGAGGGTCGCAGCCGTATTCGTAAAGGCGGCGATCCGGATCAGGTGGCGCGCGATCTCGCTTCCGAGACGCGCGCCAGGGGCGACAAGATGCCTGGCTTCGGCCATCCCATCCATCACCCGGTCGACCCGCGCGCCGAGCGCATTCTGGCGCTGGCCGACGCGCGCGGGGTGGCCGGCGTCCATGTCGACCTCTTGCGCCGGCTGAAGCCCGCCACCGCCCAGGCTTGGGGCAAGCCGCTGCCGCTCAACGTTTCGGGGCCGATCGCTGCGGTGCTGCTCGACCTCGATTTTCCCGAGGCGATGATCAAGGCGATTCCGCTGCTGGCGCGGACGGCCGGCATACTTGGACATCTCGCTGAGGAACAGGAGCGGCCGATCGGCTTCCTGATGGCGCACCACGCCGAAAAGGCCATCGGCTACAAGCCAAAACCGTGATTGCCCGCGGAGCGTGAAGACGAATGCTGTACCAGCCAGAGATCGAAAGGCTGCCGTGGTCCGAGCAGCGCAAGCTAGATGAACCGTTCTATCGCCGGCAGGTCGCCTACCTTTTCGAGAACTCCGGCTTCTTTCGCGACAAGCTCCGCCGGCATGGCTTCGAGACCGCCGCCGATGTGGCCGGGCTCGACGAGATCGCCGCACTGCCGTTGACCGAGAAGGACGAACTGCGCGCCAGCCGCACCGACGCGGCCCCGATCGGGACCTACCTGGCGGCGCCGATGAACAGTCTCACCCGGATATTTTCCACCAGCGGCACCACGGGCCTGCCGAGTTATGTGCCGCTGACGGTGAGCGATCTCGACAATTGGGTGACGACCTCCTGCCGCAGCTATTCGGCCTCGGGCGTAGCCAGGGGTGAGGCCATCGTCTCGACTTACAATGCAGGGCCTTTCGTGGCCGGCGCGGCGCTCGAGGCCTTCAACCGGCTTGGCCTTTGTCACATCCCGGTCGGGACGGGCAATACGGAGCGGCTGCTGGCCGCGGTCAAGCTGATCAGGCCGACGACCCTGGCCTGCACGCCGTCCTATGCCCTCCACCTTGCCGAGATTGGCGCCGCGCGCGGCCTCGACCTGGCGGCCAGCAGCATCGCGCGCATCATGGTCGCGGGCGAGCCCGGCGGCGGCGAGCCGGCCATGCGACGCAAGCTGGAGGAGGCGTGGGGCGCCAAGGTCTATGAAGCGATGGGGATCGGCGACATTTCCGTTTCGCTGTGGGGCGAATGCGAGGAACAGGCCGGCATGCATTTCAGCGGCCGCGGCTTCGTGCATTTCGAGCTGATCGACCCCGATAGCGGCGAGGCCATTCCCGTCGCCGATGGCGCGAAGGGCGAACTCGTGCTCAGTCATCTGAAGCATCAGGGCGCGCCGTTGCTGCGCTTCCGCACCCGCGACCACGTCGTCGTCTGGACCGCACCCTGTCGCTGCGGACGGACCTCGCCGCGGCTGCGATGCATCGGGCGCACCGACGACATGATGATCGTGCGCGGCGTCAATGTGTTCCCTTCCGCCATCCGCGAAGTGGTCAACCGTTACGCGCCGGATGTAACCGGGGTCATGTCGATCAGGCCGGCCTCGAAAGGCGTCAAGCAGGCGCCGCCGCTGAAAGTTCTCGTCGAAATCTCCGACCTTACGGAGCCGGGCGACCTCGCCGAACGCATCGAAAGGGATATCCGGGCGACGCTGCTGGTCTCGACCACGGTGGAGCTGGTGTCGAAAGGGACGCTGCCACGAACCGACTACAAATCGAAACTGGTCGATTTTTCCGAGGCGGGCCCCGCCATGGCGAGCGACTGAGCAAACCACGATCAGCGGAACCGCAATGACTTGGGCATCCATCGCACAAGCCGTCCTGCTCTCGCTGTCCATTGCGGGACTTTACGCCGCGATCGCGGCCGGCTTGACGCTGACGGTTGGCGTCACCCGCATCATCAATTTCGCACATGGCGAGTTCGTCATGCTGGGCGCTTTCCTGACCTATGCCCTGTTCACCCTCTATGGCATCTCGCCATGGCTCGGCATGGTGATCTCGGGCGCGGTGATGGGCCTGTTTTCGGCGCTGGTCTATCGCATGTTCCTGGAAAGGGTGCTCAGGCAGGACGAGCACAACCAGTTGCTGGCGACGCTGGGCCTGTCGATCCTTCTGGTCAACATCGCGATCATCATGTGGAGCCCCGATCCCAGGGTAATGCAGGCGCCGCAACTCCTGCCGGCGCTTCAATTTGCCGGCGTCACCGTCCCCGGCAACAATCTTGTCGTGGCCGGCGTCGGCGGGCTGCTTTTCCTCATGCTGCAATACATCATGCGGCACACGCGCTATGGCAGGCAGATGCGCTTCGCCAGCGACGACGCGGAACTTGCCAGGCACAGCGGCATCGATGTCGACCGGATCTTCGAGTTGTCCTTCGTTATCGGCGGCTTCGCGGCGGGCGTCGCCGGCGGGCTGGTTGCCCTGATTCTCTATGTCCATCCGTCCGTCGGTCTGGATCTCGTCATCCGTGCCTTTGCCATCATCACGCTCGGCGGCCTCGGCAACATTCCGGGCGCGTTGATCGGCGCCGCGATCCTCGCTCTGGCCGAAGGCATGACCAGCACCTTCGTGCCGCATGGCGGCAGCTTCGGCTTCGGCGTCGCCTTCCTGCTGCTGCTGCTCGTGCTGGTCGTGCGGCCGAACGGCCTGTTCGGCAAGCAGGTCCAGTCGTGACGCCGTCCCGCCGCCTGTTGACCTACGTGGTGATCGGGGTCGTGCTCGGGGGAATCGCCTCGACCGGCAATGCCTTTCTGATCCAGGCCGCGATCGGGGTCGCGATCTCGGCGATCGTGGCGCTGTCCTGGGACATCCTGTCGCGAACCGGACAGGTTTCGCTCGGCCAGTCGGCTTTCTTCGGCATCGGTGCCTATGGCTCCGGCCTGCTGACGCCGTATTTCGGGACCGTTCTCGGCTGGGCGGCCGGCATCCTGCTGTGTGCCGCCGCCGCTATCCTCCTCGGCGTCGTCACCCTGCGGCTGCGGCAGCTTTACTTTACCATTGCCACACTGTCCTTC
>JAJFMR010000249.1 GCA_020696915.1 Rhizobiaceae bacterium
AAGGAACGCATGCTCAATGCGGGGCTGAGCATGCTTCTGCGCCACGGCTACAACGACCTCGGCATCCAGGCGGTGCTCAAGGAGACGGGTACGCCTAAGGGGTCCTTCTATCATCACTTCGCCAGCAAGGAAGACTTCGCCCTTCAGGTGATCGAGCGCTACATGGATGAGGTCCACCGCGGCCTCGATGCGACGCTCGGCGACCATTCGCTGCCACCGCTCGAGCGTGTTCGCAGGTTCTTCGAGGCGACACGCGACAAGTATCGCGGGGACGGCTATCTCGGATGCATGCTCGGCGGCCTTGGGCAGGAGCTTTCCGGAGTGAGTCCGGTGTTCCAGGAAAAGATCGAGGCCTGCATGAGCGCCATCGCCAGCCGCATTGCCGACTGCATGGAGCAGGCGCAAGCCAGTGGCGATCTGCCGCGAGGTTCCGATCCGCGCCACATGGCGAATCTCATCGTCAATTGTTGGGAGGGCGCCGCCCTGCGCAGCCGCTTGTGCCGCGACCCGGCGCCCCTCGACTCGATGCTCGACTTCTACTTCTCGGCCATCAAGGACAAAGCGCGTGGCGAGCGGACTCCTGTATCTCGCTGAACGAAATAAGACTACCTTCGTGGAAAGAGGAGGGCGCCTGCTCGAGCCGTGCCCTGTCAGCCTTTCGATCCTGACGCCACCGCCGCCTCAAGCGCGGCAATATCGATCTTCCCCATCGTCATCATCGAATCGAACGCGCGCTTGGCCACGGCCGGATCGGAACTGGTCGTCAGCTCGATCAGTCGCCGCGGCGTGATCTGCCAGGAGAAGCCCCAGCGGTCCTTGCACCAGCCGCAGGCGCTCTCGGCGCCGCCGTTCGAGACGATCGCGTTCCAGTAGCGGTCGGTCTCTTCCTGGTTTTCGGTGAGGATCACCAGGCTGACCGCCTCGTTCGGCTTGAAGGTCGGGCCGCCATTGAGGCCGAGGAACTTCCGGCCCAGCACGGTGAAGTCGACGGTCAGCTCGCTGCCCGCACTGCCGCCGGGAAAATCGCCGGGCGCTTTGTTCACCCGCTCGACGCGGCTGTCGGGAAAGGTCGCGGCGTAGAATTTCGCCGCCTTGCTGGCTTCGCCGTGGTCGAACCACAGGCAGGTCACGAAGTCGGTCATGTCAAATCTCCCAAACTGTCTGTGCTGTCAGTCTCGCCGGCCAGATCGTGCGATCCGGACTGTGGCCAATCTGTGGGGCGCTACTGGTTGATCTCGGGCTCGACCAGGCGGCGGAACTTGTCGAGCGAATCCTGCCAGCCGAGATAGCAGGCTTCGGGCGGGATCATGTCCGGCACGCCTTCCTGCACGATGCTCATCTCCGTGCCCGTCGAAACCGCTTTCAAGGTCACGGTGACTTTCATCTCGCCCGGCATGCTGGCATCGTCGAACCTGTCGGTGTAGACGAGCTTCTCGCCCGGCACGAGCTCCAGATATTCGCCGCCGAAGGAATGGCTGCCGCCGGCGGTGAAATTGCGGAACGACATTCTGTGCTTGCCGCCCACTTTGGCGTCGAGCTCGTGCACGGTGCAGAGATAGCCGTAAGGCGGCAGCCAGCTCGCGACCGCGTCCGGCTCGACGAAGGCGCGATAGACCTTCTCCGGCTTGGCGGCGATGACTCGATGCAGGCGGATGGTGCTGGGCATGTCACTTTCCTTTCGTTTTCGTACGGGGTTTGCTGCCGCCCGGGCGAAACAGCAAGGTCAGGTAGCGGCGGAGATGGTCGATGCTGTCGGCGGCGACCGCGGCGCCGCCTTGGGCCTTGGCGAGAACGAACGCGCCCTGGAGGACGGCCTGCATGTGCAACGCCAGGCTCTCGGCGCTCCAGGCCTCGGCAATGCCGTAGGTCTCTATCGCTGTCTCTATATCGGCTTGGAGCGTGCTCGCGTGGCGGCTGATGCTGGCGGCGCAGGCAGCGGCGAGTTCCGGGTGCGTCTCATAGGCCTCCTGCACGATCATGCCGGCGAAGCAGGTGAAATCGGGTAGCTCGCCAGCCAGCAGCTCCTTGCGCAGATCGAGATAGGCCAGCAGCCGGTCGAGCGGGTCGGGCAGCGCGTGGTACGGCGCTTGCGCAAACACGCCGCCGGTCGTTGCGTCCCAATGCGCGACGGCAGCCAGCGCCAGATCGTCCTTGCTCTTGAAGTGATGGAAGAAGCTGCCCTTCGTCACGCCGGCCTCGGCGCAGATATCCTCGATCCGCGCCGCGGTGTAGCCCTTGCTGCGCACGACTTTCAGCGCCGCATCGAGAAGCCTGGTCTTCGAAAACTGTTGTATTTCCGCCATTGCAAGCACCATACCGACTGATTGGTTTGATAAGTACCAACCAGTCGGTATGGTGTCAAGCGCGAAGATGACTTTCACCTGCCGGCGATGCCCCGGAGGAATCTGCATCGTGCGTGCCATAACGCCTAAGGCGTCGAATTCGACGGCGTTTCGAGCTAGGTCGTTTGGATAAGCACGCGCGCCATTTCTTCCGCCATCGCTGCGATGATAGATTTCTCATCCAGGAGAACGTCGGCTCGTTCGCCCGTTGAGAACGGCCTGTTTTCTCTCTCAAAACGATAGTCATTGAATGATGAAGCTCCGCCAGAGCATACGGTTCTGCAACTCCGCCGACGGCACGCGCATTGCTGTCGCCTCGTGCGGAGAAGGGCAGGTGATCCTGCGGGCGGCGCACTGGCTCAGCCATGTCGACTATGATCTCGAGAGCCCGGTGTGGCGCCCGTGGCTTCAGGCGCTGTCGGCGCGCAACCGCTTCGTGCGCTACGATTCGCGCGGCTGCGGATTGTCGGACCGCCATGTCGCCGAGCTGTCGCTCGAGGCCTCGCACGCCGATCTGGACTGCGTGGCGGCGTCGATCGAAGCGCCGCGTTTCGTCCTGCTCGGCCTCTCGCAGGGTGGCGCGCTCAGCATCGCCTATGCCCTGCGGCATCCCGAACGCGTCTCCCACCTGGTGCTCTTGAATGCCTACGGGCAGGGCGCGCGGGTCCGGGCGCAGACGGAGGCCGAGCGGCTGGAAGCCGAGACTCTCATCAACTTCATCCGCATCGGCTGGGGCCGCGACAATCCGGCCTTCTGTCAGTTCTTCACCAACCTCTTCATTCCCGACGGGACGCCCGAACAGCATCGCTGGTGGGGAGATCTCGAGCGCGTCACCGCCGCCCCCGATGTCGCTGCGCAACTGCTTTGGCACATGCAGGGTATCGACGTGCTGGAGCTGGCGGCGAAGCTGCGCGTGCCGACGCTGATCGCGCACAGCCGCGGCGACATGCGCGTGCCGTTCGACGAAGGCTGCAAGCTTGCCGCCGCCATCCCCGGCGCGCGCTTCGTGCCGCTGGAGAGCAAGAACCATGTGCTGCTGCCCGACGAGCCGGCCTGGGCCGTATTCCAGGCCGAACTTGCCGCTTTCCTCGGCCAGGATCAGCCCCGGCAGTCGCGCGCAGTCCGCGACGCCGGCCTGACATCCGCCGAGACGGCGCTTCTGGATCTCGTTGCTGAAGGCCTGGACAACCGCGCCATCGCCGAACGACTTGGCAAGAGCGTCAAGACCGTTCGCAACCAGCTATCGGTGATCTTCGGCAAGCTTGGCGTCAGCAGCCGCTCGCAGGCGATCGTCATGGCGCTGTCCGAGTAGGACCAGCCCGGATCCGGGACATCTGTCCCACGAATGCCCGATTTATTTCGCCGGCGCGGGACTGCGGCCTCATGCTCACCGCCATTGCGACGCGCATCCTTGGCGCAACGGAGCGGCAGGTCGCCCTCCGAACACCAGGAGGAGCAGCGATATGGCACAGTTCAACGAAACCACGCTCAACGAGCTCGTGGGCCGCATTCTTGGCGATCTCGGCGGGGCCGTCAGCGTGCCGCTGGTGCGCATCGGCGACGCGCTCGGCCTCTACAAAACCCTGAGAGAAATCGGGCCAGTGAGCGCCGATGGACTCGCCGATGCGGCCGGATGCGCGCACCGCTATGTGCGCGAGTGGCTGTCGGCGCAGGTGGCCTCGGGCTATGTCCATCACGAGCGTGGACAGTTCTCCCTGACGCCGGAGCAGGCCTTGATATTTGCCGAGCCCGACAGCCCGGCCAATCTGGTTGGCGCCTTCGATACCGCCGCTGCGATGGTCGAGAACCAGCCGAAAGTGCAGGCGGCCTTCAAGACCGGGCGCGGCGTTGCCTGGGGCGAACAGGCCAACTGCATGTTCTGCGCCGTGGCGCGGCTGTTTCGGCCGGGTTACGTGAACGCGCTGGTGCAGGAGTGGCTGCCGGCGCTCGACGGCGTCGTCGACAAACTGAAAGCGGGTGCGACGGTAGCCGACGTCGGCTGCGGACACGGCACGTCCACGATCCTGATGGCGCAGGCGTTTCCCAAGTCGCGTTTCACCGGCTACGACTTCCATCCGGCTTCGATCGCCGCCGCGACCGCGCATGCACGGGCGCACGGATTGACCAACCTGCAGTTCGAGGTCGGCCGGGCGCAGGACTTCGCCGGCGGCGATTTCGATCTGATCACCTGTTTCGACTGCCTGCACGATATGGGCGATCCCGCCGCCGCGGCGGCACATATCAGAAAGGCGCTGAAGAACGACGGCACCTGGATGGTGGTCGAGCCGATGGCCGGGGATACGCTGGAAGACAACATCAATCCGGTCGGCCGACTCTACTACTCGGCATCGACGATGATCTGCGTTCCGACCTCGCTGGCGCAGGAGACAGGGCTGGCGCTGGGCGCGCAGGCGGGGGAGAAGCGGCTGGCCGAGGTGATCCGCTCAGGCGGCTTCACGCGCGTGCGCCGCGCGGCGCAAAGCCCGCTCAACATGGTGCTCGAAGCGGCCTGACAGCCCATCATTCATCACACGCTCAAGCGGACGGAGCCTCACTCCGTCCGTCCGTTGCGCGAACAACTCTCGCGCGGTGTGCCAAGCTGGTGCATCTTCGACAACACCGCATCGGGC
>JAJFMR010000250.1 GCA_020696915.1 Rhizobiaceae bacterium
GCTCCACGAGATGGCGCACCGCACACAGGCGCCGGTGCTCGAAAACATTGCGACCACGCAGCGCCGGAAGCGCGGGACGAGCGGCGAGAAGTGATTCCCTCGACTCACCCCAACGACCACTTCTACCCCGATGACGACCGTCGGGTGTTTCGGCCGCGTAGTCCGGTCAAGTCCGTCAATCGCTCTGTATGCGTACGCATTTGCGCACACGGCAGGGCTGATCGCCTGCCACATACACGGTCGACGCAAGCGAATTCATCTTGAAGCCGCAGGAGCGGCCGCTCGCGACATACACGTCGTAGAGGGGCAATGACCGGATGCGCTGGGATCGGTAGCGCAAAATCGCCGATCCCTCCGAACTGAGAATTGACTGCACGCGTTCGCAGCTCATCGCGCTGATGTCATGCCTGGACTGGGCCAGCGTCAACACTCTAGGCTGACGTAGCGTTGTGGTCACCGACAACTTTCGCCCACGGAACACGAGTGAGTGACCATCGACGGGTGTCGCGGCTGCTCCTGCCGCGCAATATTCCCGGTTTGTTCTTTTTCTGCTAATCTGTCCGTCCGATTCGAGTCAATGGCGACTTTTCCACCGGAACGCTGCGGCTGTGAATCATGTGCGGCGGGAGCGGCGGGACCGTATTGGGTTACTTTTCCTCGCGCGTCTCTGGTAGTGCCAAGCATCGGCGGAGCAACGGGGACGACATGGCAGAGGCAGCGCGCAAGCTCAGCGTAGCGGAGACGCCGCTCTACCGTGTGGCTCCGAACAACATCGAGGCCGAGCAGGCGCTTCTGGGCGCCATCCTCGTCAACAACGATGCGTTCTACCGCGTTTCCGATTTCCTGAAATCCGCACACTTCTTCGAGCCGCTTCACAGGAAGATCTTCGACGTTTCGGCAGAACTCATCCGGATGGGCAAGATGGCCAATCCGGTGACCATCAAGACCTTTTTGCCGGCCGACGAGAAGGTCGGCGACATGACCGTGGCGCACTACCTGGCGCGGCTGGCCGCCGAAGCGGTGACCGTCATCAATGCGGCCGATTACGGGCGCGCCATCTACGATCTCGCCACCCGGCGCGCACTGATCACGGTCGGCGAGGACATGGTCAACATCGCCTATGACGCCCCCGTCGACATGGCGCCCGCCGAGCAGATAGAGGATGCCGAACGGCGCTTGTTCGAACTGGCCGAGACGGGCCGCTATGACGGCGGATTCGAGAGCTTCACCGATGCGGTGAAGACGGCCGTCGACATGGCCAACGCTGCTTTCATGCGGGACGGCCATTTGTCGGGCATTGCGACGGGCATGCGCGACCTCGACCGCAAGATGGGCGGCCTGCAGCCATCCGACCTCGTCATCATCGCCGGGCGGCCCGGCATGGGCAAGACGTCGCTGGCCACCAACATCGCCTTCAACATCGCCTCGGTCTATGAGCCGGCGCAGCAGGCAGACGGTTCGTTCAAGGCCAGGAACGGCGGCGTCATCGGCTTCTTCTCGCTCGAAATGTCGTCCGAGCAGCTCGCCACCCGCATCATCTCCGAGCAGACCGAAATACCTTCCTCCAAGATCAGACGCGGCGAGATCACCGAGGCCGATTTCGAAAAGCTGGTCGCCTGTTCGCAGATGATGCAGAAGATCCCGCTGTTCATCGACCAGACCGGCGGCATCTCGATAGCCCAGCTCGCCGCCCGGGCCCGCCGGCTGAAGCGTCAGCGCGGCCTCGACGTGATCGTCATCGACTACATCCAGCTGATGACGGGGTCGTCGAAACGGGGTGCCGAGAACCGGGTCCAGGAGATCACCGAGATCACCACCGGGCTGAAGGCGCTCGGCAAGGAACTCGGCGTGCCCGTCGTGGCGCTCTCGCAATTGTCGCGTCAGGTCGAGAGCCGCGACGACAAGCGACCGCAGCTCAGGATGCCGACGTCGTGCTGTTCGTCTACCGCGAGGAATACTACCTGAAGAATCGCGAGCCCAAGCCCGGCACCCTCGAATACACGCAGTGGCAGGATGCGATGAACGAGACGAGAGGCAAGGCGGAGGTCATCATCGCCAAGCAGCGCCATGGCCCAACGGGCATGGTTCCGCTCGGCTTCCAGGCCGAATTCACAAGGTTTTTCGACATTGCCGAGGATTCGCACCTGCCCGAGCGGTACGAGTGATGCCGGACAGCGGCATCGCCGTAAGCCTCTTGGCCGGGGACCGCCGGGCGTCGTTCTGCCCGCGGTCGCGCGCGACGGACGGCGGCCTCGCGTCGAGGCCTGCCATCCTTGGCTAAGACGCGCACCCAGTTCATTTGCCAGACATGCGGCAACGTCACCTCGCGCTGGTCGGGAAAATGCGACGCCTGCGGCGAGTGGAACACCATCGTCGAGGAAAGTGCCTCCGCAGGCATCGGCGCCGGGCCGCGGAGTCTCCGTTCGCCGCGTAAGGGCCGGGCGATCACGCTGACGACGCTGTCGGGTGACATCGAAGACGCGCCGCGCATCGCCTCGGGCATCTCCGAACTCGATCGGGCGACGGGCGGCGGCTTTGTCCGCGGCTCGGCGATTCTGGTGGGCGGCGACCCGGGCATCGGAAAATCCACGCTTCTGATGCAGGCCGCGGCAGCGCTCGCCTGCCGCGGGCATCGTGTCGTCTACGTTTCGGGCGAAGAGGCGGTCGCTCAGGTCAGGTTGCGGGCGCAGCGTCTCGGCGCTGCCGGCGCGCCGGTCGAACTGGCCGCCGAGACCAATGTCGAGGATATATTGGCCACGGTGGCGGAGGGCCGCCGGCCGGATCTGGTTATTCTCGATTCCATCCAGACGTTGTGGACCGATCTCGCCGACTCGGCTCCCGGGACCGTCACCCAGGTACGTGCGTCGGCCCAGGCAGTCATCCGCTATGCCAAGGCCTCCGGCGCGGCCGTGGTCCTGGTCGGTCACGTCACCAAGGAAGGGCAGATCGCCGGACCGCGCGTGGTCGAGCACATGGTCGATGCGGTGCTCTACTTCGAGGGCGAAGGCGGCCACCATTTCCGCATCCTCAGGGCGGTGAAGAACCGCTTCGGGCCGACCGACGAGATCGGCGTCTTCGAGATGTCCGACAAGGGGCTTCGCGAGGTGCCGAATCCGTCCGAACTGTTCCTCGGCGAGCGCCACGCCAAGGCGCCGGGAGCGGCCGTCTTCGCCGGCATGGAGGGCACCAGGCCCGTGCTGGTGGAGATTCAGGCACTTGTAGCGCCGTCGCCGCTGGGCATGCCGCGCCGCGCCGTGGTCGGTTGGGATCAGGCGCGGCTCGCCATGGTGCTGGCGGTGCTCGAGGCGCATTGCGGGGTGAGGTTCGGGAAGCATGACGTGTATCTCAACGTGGCGGGGGGCTACCGCATCTCCGAACCGGCCGCCGACCTGGCGGTCGCGGCTGCCCTGGTTTCGTCCCTCGCCGCACTTGCCCTTCCTGCCGATTGCGTCTATTTCGGCGAAATCAGCCTATCGGGCGCCATCAGGCCGGTTGCGCACACGCAGCAACGCCTCAAGGAAGCCGAAAAGCTGGGTTTCGGTCAGGCGGTTCTGCCGCTGGGCAGCGAGGAACCGGCCGGCGCCATGGGTGGCCGATTCCTGCAGACATCGACGCTGGCCGACCTCGTGGTTCGCATAGCCGGAACGACGCGAGGCCGCGTGGAACAGGACGACTGACCACCGGTCAGCAAGGAGTGGGACCGCGACATGCCGATTACGCTGCTTGACGGAATCCTCGTCGGCTTCACCCTCGTTTCGGCAATGCTGGCCATGGTGCGCGGCTTCTCACGGGAAATCCTGTCGATCGCATCATGGGCCGCCGCCGCGGTTGCTGCCTTCTTCTTCTACCCGCTCGTCCTGCCGCATGTGCAGCCCTATATCGACAACGAGCAGTTGGCCATCGTCGCTGCCGCAGGCATCATCTTCATTGTCGCCCTGATCATCGTCACCGTCATCACGATGAAGATCGCCGACTGGATCATCGATTCGCGGATCGGCGCCCTCGACCGCACCTTGGGCTTTCTGTATGGCGCCGCGCGCGGCATACTGGTGGTCGCGGTCGGGCTGCTCTTCTTCAACTGGCTGGTCGGCTCCAATGCTCCCGCCTGGATTACCGAGGCGAAGTCGAGGCCGTTGCTGGAGTCGATCGGCACGTCCCTGGAGAACATGCTCCCGGACGATCCCGAGAACTCCATCCTGAAGCGACTTTCGCCCGGCAACGGCGACCCGGCCGGAGAAACGCCTCCGGGCAGCGAGGAGCCGGCCGGCGAACCGCCTCCGGCTGGCGACGGCGCGGCCGGCGAACCGCCGCCCGCCAACAATTAGCCGGGCGGTGGCGCGGGAGCGCCCGCCGCACTATATGAACTCGCAGCGAGCCCCTGCGGCCGGCAGGAGGCCGGACGGCATGGATTTTCGACAAGCTGTCACATGACGAAAGACCCTCATGGCGGACCGTTTCCTGCTTGCCGAGAGCGACGATCATTTTCACGACGAATGTGGCGTGTTCGGCATTTTCGGACGTCTCGATGCGGCGGCCATCGTTACGCTCGGCCTGCATGCGCTGCAGCATCGCGGCCAGGAGGCGGCAGGCATCGTTTCCTATGACGGATCGCAATTCCACGTCGAGCGGCACGTCGGGCTGATAGGCGACACGTTCACCAAGCCGGCCGTCATCGAAAGGCTGAAGGGCAATAGGGCAATCGGCCACACTCGGTATGCGACCACCGGCGGTTCCGGGCTGCGCAATGTGCAGCCGCTGTTTGCCGAACTTTCCGAGGGCGGACTGGCGATCGCCCACAACGGCAACATCACCAATGCCCTGACCATCCAGCGCTCGCTGCAGAACCAGGGCTCGATCTTTTCCTCCACCTCCGATACCGAGACCATCCTGCATCTGGTCGCCACCAGCCGCGAGCGCGATATCAATTCGCGCTTCATCGAGGCGGTGCGGCAGATCGAAGGCGCCTTCTCGCTGGTGGCGCTCACCTCCAAGAAGATGATCGGCTGCCGTGACCCGCTCGGCATACGTCCTCTGGTGCTCGGCGATCTCGACGGCTCCTGGATCCTGGCTTCCGAAACCTGTGCGCTCGACATCATCGGCGCCCGCTTCGTCCGCGACCTGAAGCCTGGCGAAATGGTCGTCGTGACCAGCAAGGGCATCGAATCGCTGTTTCCTTTCGAACCGCAGAAGTCCCGCTTCTGCATCTTCGAGTACGTCTATTTCGCCAGGCCCGATTCGAGCGTCGAGGGCCGCAACGTCTACGATGTCAGAAAGCGCATCGGCGCCGAGCTTGCCGTCGAAAGTCCGGTCGACGCCGATATCGTCGTGCCCGTCCCAGATTCCGGCACGCCGGCGGCCATCGGGTTTGCCCAGCGGGCAGGCCTGCCCTTCGAACTCGGCATCATCCGCAACCATTATGTCGGGCGAACCTTCATCCAGCCAAGCGAATCGATCCGGCACATGGGCGTCAAGCTCAAGCACAACGCGAACCGCCGGATGATCGAAGGCAAGCGGGTGGTGCTGGTCGACGATTCCATCGTCCGCGGGACGACCTCGCAAAAGATCGTCCAGATGGTGCGCGAAGCCGGCGCCCGCGAGGTCCACATGCGCATCGCCTCGCCGCCGACGCGCGCTTCGTGCTTCTACGGGGTCGACACACCGGAAACCTCGAAGCTGCTCGCCTCCCGCATGAGCGTCGAGGAAATGGCCGACTTCATTCGCGTCGATTCGCTGGGCTTCCTGTCGATCGACGGACTTTACCGGGCGGTCGGGGAAGCGCAGCGCGACCACGATCAGCCGCAATTCTGCGACGCCTGCTTCAGCGGCCAGTACCCGACCCGCCTGCTCGACCACGAAGGTTCCGACAATGTGCGCACGCTGTCGCTGCTGGCGGCGGGCGGGCAATACGAGTGACGGTCCCGCGAACGCCGCCCAGCCGGATGCGGCGGATCGGCTTCTGCCTGACCGCATCGATGCTGTGTGACATCGACGGAACCGCCGCATGACCACAACTCCCGATCTTTCCGGCCGCGTCGCGCTGGTCAGCGGCGCATCTCGCGGCCTCGGCTATTTCACCGCCAGGCGGCTTGCGGCGGCAGGCGCCCATGTCGTCGCCGTTGCCCGCACGGTCGGCGGACTTGAGGAACTCGACGACGAGATAAGGGCGGGCGGCGGGCGGGCCACTCTGGTGCCGCTCGACCTCACCGATATGGCCGGCATCGACCGGCTCGGCGGCAGCATCCACGAACGTTGGGGAAAGCTCGACATACTGGTCGCCAACGCCGCCATTCTGGGCGTGATCGCGCCTGTCGGCCACGTCGAGGCGAAAGTGTTCGAGAAGGTGATGACCACCAACGTCACCGCCACGTGGCGCCTGATCCGCTCCGTCGATCCGCTGCTCAGGCTGTCGGACGCCGGGCGCGCCATCGTCGTCACCGCAAGCGCGGCCCATTCCGGGCGGGCATTCTGGGCGCCGTACGCGGCCTCGAAAGCCGCGGTCGAAGCGCTGGCGCGATCCTGGGCGGACGAAACCAAAAACCTGCCGCTTCGCGTCAACGCTTTCGATCCGGGCCGCACCCGAACCGCCATGCGCGCCCAGGCGATGCCGGGCGAGGATCCCGCCACCGTTCCCCACCCGGCCGAGATCTCGGAAAGCGTGATGCTGCTTGCCGACCCGGCGCTCACCAGAACCGGCATGATCTACCGGGCCAAGAGCGGCCGCTTCGTCGCGCACGGAACGCCTGATTGACGCCACGC
>JAJFMR010000251.1 GCA_020696915.1 Rhizobiaceae bacterium
TTCTTCGCTTTCCCCGAATGTTCGCCGCATCATCTACACGACAAATGCCATCGAGGCGCTGAACTCGAAGCTGCGGCGGGCCCTTCGGACCAGGGGAGACTCCCTCAATGACGACGCCCGCCACGAAGCTGCTATATCTGGTCCTGAACCATGCCGCCGAGGAATGGAAACGACCGCCGCGTGAATGGTTCCAGGCCAAGACGCAATTCGCCGCTGTCTTCGGCGAAAGGTTCGTCAGCCAGTGACGAAACCGGCCTCGCGCACAGATTCCTTACGGGCTCGTTTTTACGTCCTGCAGTCACGTAGGGGTCCCGCACTGGGAGCTCAGGACTGCCACAGCGGCCTTAAGAAAGGCTTAGAACCCGCCTTTTTCAGGGTCGGAACGCCGACGGCGGGGTCACGCGAACGGCCAACTACATGGTCCGGCAAACCAGGCGCATCCTTGCTATTCCGCTGCCTGGAGCAACGGCGTTCCAGCTTTCACACGCAGCCTTTCCTGAAGTCTTTCGCGTTCGCCGGCGGCGCGTTCGGCGTTTGCCCGTTTGACGTGGCCGAAGCCGCGGATGAGAGCCGGCACCGCGGCGAGCGCGGCCGCGGCCTCGAGTGACGCCGGCGACAGCGTCCGTTCGATGAGCCCGATATCTTCCTCGTAGCGGGCAAGGAGCGCCCTCTCCATGCGCCGCTCGGGCAGATAGCCGAACACGTCGAGCGCCGTGCCGCGCAGCCTCCTGGCCGCGGCGAGCAGCCGGAACGCCCCCATCATCCACGGCCCGAACCGCGACTTGCGGGGCCTGCCGTCGCTGCCGCGCCTGCCAAGCAGCGGCGGCGCGAGGTGAAATTCGAGGTGGTCCCACGACTGGAACTCGGCCATGAGCTGCTTCTGGAACGAGCCGTCGGTGTAGAGCCGCGCCACCTCGTATTCGTCCTTCACCGCCATCAGCCTGAACAGGTTCCTGGCGACCTCCAGCGAAACCGCGGTCGAGCCGGAATCAGCCTCGCGTTCGGCGGCGCGGACTGCAGCGACCCTTTTCAGGTAGCGGGAGGCATAGGCGGCATTCTGGTAGCCGGCGAGGAATTCGGCGCGGCGCGCGATAACCTCGTCGAGGGTCGCGGCAAGCTCAGGGCGGGAGCCGGCCTCCTTGCCGGCGACCCCGTCGAGAAAATCCGGCAGGTGCGCGGCGCGCCGCCCGAAGCGGAATGCAGCGATGTTCATCTCGACAGCCTCGCCATTCAGTTCGATGGCTTTCTCCAGGGCTTCCGAAGACAGCGGCAGGCTTCCGAGCTGCCAGGCAAAGCCCAGCATGAACATGTTGGCGCCGAGCGAATTGCCGAGCAGCGCCGCAGCGGCGCGGGTGGCGTCGACGAAGAACGACCTGTCCTCGCCCGCCGCCTGCCTTATGGCCTTTCTGAGGCGTTCGCCGGGCAGCGAAAAATCCGCCGACCGGGCGAAATCGCCGGGCATCGTCTCGGCGACATTGGCGACGAATGTCGTGTGTCCCTGGCGCACCGATGCGAGCACCCTGGCGGCGCCCGAGACGACGAGATCGCAGCCGAGCACCAGATCGGCCTTGCCCGCCGGCACCCGGATTGCCTGGATATCTTCCGGCCGCGGCGCGATGCGCACATGCGAGAACACCGAGCCGCCCTTCTGGGCCAGTCCGGTCATGTCGATCAGCCCGCAGCCCTTGCCCTCGAGATGCGCCGCCATTCCGAGCACGGCACCGATGGTGATGACCCCGGTGCCGCCGACGCCGTCGATGATGGCCGACCAGCCGCCTGCATCGAGAGGAAACTGACGTGGGGACGGCACGCCGTCGAGCGGATCCATGCCGCCGGCCGCGCCTTCGGCCTTTCTGATCCTGGCGCCGTGCACGGTGACGAAGGACGGGCAAAACCCGTTCACGCAGGAGAAATCCTTGTTGCAGCTCGACTGATCTATCCGGCGCTTGCGGCCGAACTCGGTTTCCAGCGGCTGGATCGAGACGCAGTTCGACTGCACGCCGCAATCGCCGCAGCCCTCGCAGACCAGTTCGTTGATGACGACCCGCCGGTCAGGGTCCGGAAAGGCGCCCCGTTTGCGTCGCCGGCGCTTCTCGGCAGCGCATGTCTGGTCGTAGAGCAGGACGGATACGCCTTGGACATCCCGCAACTGCCGCTGCACGAGGTCGAGGTCGTCGCGATGATGGAACGTGGCTCCGGACGGAAATTGCGATCGGTCGCCGTATTTGCCCGGCTCGTCGGTGACCACCGCTATTCGCTCGACGCCTTCCGCCCTCACCTGCCGGGCGATCATGTCGACGGTGAGATTGCCCTCCAGCGGCTGGCCGCCGGTCATCGCCACGGCGTCGTTGTAGAGGATCTTGTAGGTGATGTTGGCATCGCTCGAAACCGCGAAGCGAATGGCCAGAGCCCCCGAATGCGCATAGGTGCCGTCGCCGAGATTCTGGAAGATGTGGTCGCGTGACGAAAACGGCGCCTGGCCGACCCACTGTGCGCCTTCACCGCCCATCTGCGTGAACCCGACGGTCGAGCGGTCCATCCACAGGGCCATGAAGTGGCAGCCGATCCCGGCGCCGGCGAGCGAGCCCTCGGGCACCCTGGTCGAGGAATTGTGCGGGCATCCCGAACAGAAATAGGGGGTGCGCGTGGCAACGTCGCGCGTCTGGGCAAGCATTGCCTGAAACTGGCGCAGCCGGCCGATGCGGGCGGATATCTCCTCGGACGGACCGGTGACCCTAAGCACCCGCTCGCCGAGCGCGATGGCGATGTCGTTGGGGTCGAGCGATCCCTTGGCAGGAAACAGCCAGTCACCGCGTTCGTCACGCTTGCCGACGATCACCGGCTGGTCTGCCGTGCCGTAGAGATTCTCCTTGAGCTGCACCTCGATGAGCGAGCGCTTCTCCTCGACCACCACGACCATGTCGAGGCCGGCCACGAACTCCCTGACATGGCGGAGGTCGAGCGGCCAGGGACAGCCGACCTTCAACAGGCGTATGCCCAGCCGAGCCGCCGCCGCCTCGTCGACGCCCAGTTCGTCCAGCGCCTGACGCACGTCGAGGTAGCTCTTGCCAACCGTTACGATGCCGAGTTTTGCGCCGTTGCCGCCGGAAAAGACGATACGGTTGAGGCGATTGGCTGCGATGAACGCCGATGCGGCGGCGCGCTTGTGCTCATGCAGGCGGCCTTCCTGACCGATCTGGTCGAGTTCGTGGCGGATGTTCAGGCCGCCAGTCGGCATGTCGAAATCCGGCGTGACGATCTTGAGCCTGGCCAGCGACGCGTCGACTGACGCCGTCGATTCGATGTTGTCCTTCACGCATTTCATGGCCGCCCAGGTGCCGGCAAAACGCGACATCGCATAGCCGTAGAGGCCGTAGTCGATGACCTCCTGGACCCCGGCGGGGTTGAGAATGGGGATCATGGTATCGACGAAGTGAAATTCCGTCGCATGGGCGTTGGTCGACGACTCGGCCATATGGTCATCGCCCATCAGCGCCAGTACGCCGCCATGTCTCGACGAGCCGGCCAGGTTGGCATGGCGGAACACGTCGCCGGAACGGTCGACGCCGGGACCCTTTCCGTACCAGAGCGCGAACACCCCGTCGCGTCTGCCCTCACCCATGAGCTCCGCCTGCTGCGAACCCCAGCAGGCGGTTGCCGCCAGTTCTTCGTTCAGTCCCGGCTGAAAGACGATGCCTGACGAAGCGAGCTGTTCCCTGACCTTCCAGAGCTGCAGGTCGAGGCCGCCGAGCGGCGAGCCGCGATAGCCCGAAACGAACCCGCCCGTATCCAGGCCTTGCAGCCGGTCGCGCTCCCGCTGCATGAGCAGCATGCGCACGATCGCCTGTGCGCCCGACAGAAAGACGCGCTCCTTGCCGAGATCGAACTTGTCGGCGAGCGCGACCTGGTGAAGTGTCATCAGGCAATCCTTTACGCAGGCCTGTCCGCGCATCGCGGTGCCCGGTTGCGGTACTGTCCATACCGTTTCCCGCAAGGTCAAACAGAAAAGGCTGAAGTCCGCAAGCAACAACGGCGGTCGCACCGTCAGCCTGGCTCTTGCTGCGACGTAGCTTTGCTGTCTTGATACGGGATCGCGGCGGCGCATAACAAGGGGAAACACGCCGGCCGCGAAATTCAGGGGAGGAGCGCATGGCAGGGCTGTTGGCCATCGCCAGGGGGATAGACCGCGTCAACGAGCTGATCGGCAGGTGGGTGTCCTGGCTCATTCTTCTGGCGGTCATCGTCAGCGCCGGCAACGCCGTCGTCCGCAAGACGTTCAACGCGTCTTCGAATGCCTGGCTCGAACTGCAATGGTACCTGTTCGGCGCAGCCTTCCTGCTTGCCGCCGCCTACACGCTGAAGCAGAACGAGCATATCCGCATCGACGTGATCTATGGCTTGTTTTCACGGCGAGCGCAGCACTGGATCGACCTGTTCGGGCACGTGTTTTTCCTCATGCCCTTCGTGATCCTGATGATCGCCTATTTCATCCCTTATGTCGGGCTTTCGTTCCGGACAGGCGAGGTCTCGTCCAGCGCCGGCGGTCTCGTCATCTGGCCGGCAAAATCGCTGCTGCTGATCGGCTTCTCCCTGCTCGGTCTGCAGGGAATTTCGGAAGTCATCAAGAAGATCGCCATCATGAACGGCGACATGGACGATCCCACTCCCTTCGTGTCCGCGCATGAACAGGCGGAGATCGAGGCCAGGGCACTGGCCGGCGAACTGCGCTCATGATCGAGTTCATCGCCCAGAACATGGCGCCGATCATGTTCCTCTCCCTCGTCTTCTTTATGCTGCTCGGCTATCCCGTCGCCTTCTCGCTGGCGGCGAACGGCCTCCTGTTCTTCTTCATCGGCGTCGAACTCGCGCCCTATTCCAACAATTCCATCAATCTCGCCTGGCCGCTCCTCTATGCTTTGCCTGAGCGGTTCTGGGGCGTCATGTCCAACGACACGCTGCTCGCGAT
>JAJFMR010000252.1 GCA_020696915.1 Rhizobiaceae bacterium
GCCACCCCAATTCGCGGCGCTTGCGAAGCTCTACGACGTCGGCGAGACCTCCCAGAACCAGCTCGGCAGCATGATCGCCATGGATGCGGCGACCGTGAAGGGGG
Organism: Rhizobiaceae bacterium; assembly: GCA_020696915.1. GTDB lineage: Bacteria > Pseudomonadota > Alphaproteobacteria > Rhizobiales > Rhizobiaceae > JAJFMR01. The sequence goes on from JAJFMR010000252.1 coordinate 105, forward strand.
TGATCGACCGGTTGAAGGCCCGCGGCCTCGTGGCGCTTACCAGACATGCCGTCGACAGGCGCCGCCTGCTGGTCAGCCTGACCCGGGAAGGGCGTGAGGCGATCGCCGCGCTCATTCCGCTGGCTCGCATCATCACCGCGGAAACGCTGGCGCCGCTGACGGCGCGCGAAACCGAGACGCTGCTCAGGCTGCTGGCGAAAATCGCCTGAGGCGGCCCTTCAGGTCTGTGTTTGGCCGCGCCTTGCCACCGTCGCGCGCCTGTCGACCTGACCCGATCGGTCGACCACCACCCCGAACTTCGCCGCCGCCTCCGGTACTGTGTAGTAGCCGAGCCGCACGTCGTGCGTGACGAGATCGGGATCGCGCTCGAACGGATCGCCGTAGCCGCCGCCGCCGGGCGTGCCGACGCTCACCCGGTCTCCCGCCCGAAGCGGAATGTCCTGCTCCTTCGACAGATGGGCCGGCACATGTGGTTGCCCGCCCCGGTACACAGTCACCGTGTTGACGGCGCCGTCGGCGCCGCCGAGGACACCCTGCGGCCCGAAGCGGCCATGGTCCATGACGAAGGAGGCGCGTGCCTCGCCGCGCAGCAGCTCCAATTCGTAGGCGAGTCCGAAGCCGCCGCGATGCCGGCCGGCCCCGCCGGAACCCTCGCGCAGCCTGTAGTGCCGGTAAAGCACGGGATAGTGCTGCTCCATGATCTCGACGGGCGGCGACTTCGATATGCCGATCGTGGAGCAGCCGTTCGAGAGGCCATCGTGGCTTGCATTGCCGCCATAGCCGCCGCCCGAGATCTGGTACATCACGAAGTCGCGCTGGCGCGCCGGATCGTGGCCGCCGAGCGCAAAGTTGCCGCTCGACCCGGCAGGCGCCGCCGTAACGCGGTCCGGCAGCGCTTGCACCATCGCCGCGAACACCGCTTCGGCGATGCGCTGCGAGACTTCGGCCGCGCAGCCTGAAACCGGCCGCGGATAGTGCGCATCGAGAAAGGTGCCCGCGGGCCGTCTCACGATCAGCGGCTCGAAGGCGCCGGCACTGATCGGCACGTCCGGAAAGATGTGCCGCATGGCGAGATAGACCGCAGACAGCGTGGTGGCGAGCACGCTGTTCATCGGCCCGGCGCAGGGCTTCGAGGAGCCGCCGAAATCGAAGGTCAGCGTATCGCCGGCCTTCTCGACCGCGAGCTCGACGGTCAGCGGCTCGTCGACGACACCGTCGGAATCGACGAAGGCGCGAGAGCAATAGACCCCGTCCCTTATCCCCGCGATGTGGGCGCGCATCTGCGCGGAGGCCCGCAGCCGCAGTTCCCCGATCGCCTCGACAACCGTTTCATCCCCGTAACGATCCAGTATGGCGAACAGCCGTTCCTGGCCGACATGCAGTGCTGCAGCCTGGGCGCGGATGTCGCCGATCCGCTGGTCGGCGATGCGGATGTTGGAGCAGATGATGGCGTAGATCTCGGGATCGAGGCGGCCCTTCTTGAACAGCTTGACCGGCGGCAGCCTCAGGCCTTCCTGCTCGACGGAGGTCGCCGAGGCCGAGAAGCCACCCGGAACGGCGCCGCCGATGTCCGGCCAGTGGCCGGTGTTCGACAGCCAGCAGAAGACGTCGCCGTTTCGCCAGACCGGCATGGCGAAGCGCACATCCATCAGATGGGTGCCGCCGAGATATGGATCGTTGACGATGTAGATGTCGCCTTCATCGGGTCTTTCGCAGCGTCCGTCGGCGATCATCCCGATGATGGTCCTGGTGGAATGCTGCATGACGCCGACGAAGACCGGCAGCCCCTGCGCGCCCTGGGCGATCAGCGAGCCGTCGGCAGCCGAGTAGATGCCGTCGGACCGGTCATTGGCCTCGGCGATGACCGGCGAGAATGCCGCGCGGCTGAAGGTCAGGTCCATCTCGTCGCAGGCCTGCTGCAGCGCGGCCTGGATCACCGACAGCGTGATTGCGTCAAGGCGGCTCAGGGTTTTGCTCCAATTTCGATGATTATGTTGCCGTCGGCGTCCGTGACGGCACTGTCGCCGGGCTCCAGCACCGTCGTGGCATCCATCTGCTCGAGGATCGCCGGCCCCGTCAGGATCGCGTCGAGCGGCAGTCTTTCGCGGTGATAGACGGGAGTTTCGAGCCAGCTTCCGCTGAACCACACCGAACGGACTTCGCGCAAGGCACCGGCGAGGCCGTCGGCCCTGCCGGCCGGATCGATCAGCCGGGAGAGGTCGACCGGCGGCCGTATGCCGATGACCGAGGTGTTGAGATTGACCAGATTGGCGCGAATTTCCGGCAGCGCTACCCTGAAGCGCGCAAAATAGGCTTTCTCGAAGAGGTCCTGCAGGATCTCCCGCGTCACGCCATGCGAGGGCAGCGGCACGTTCAGTATGTGGGTCTGGCCGACGAACTGCATGTCGGCCGAATGCAGGCAGCGGATCTCTTCCGGCCTGACCGCTTCCTTTTCGATCAGCGCGACCCCATTTTCGACGTGGCCTGCCAGGATTCCGCGAACCTCGGTCTCGTCGAGCACCGCAACCGGGCGGTTCAGCGTATTGACGAAATCGTGCCTGAGGTCGGCGACGACGCAGCCGAGCGCGTTGGTTATGCCCGGCCGCGCCGGAATGATCACCTTGGGCAGGCCGAGCTCGCGGGCGAGCGCGGTGGCGTGCAACGGGCCGGCTCCGCCGAAGGCGAAGAGCGCAAAATCGCGCGGGTCGAGGCCGGCCGGTTTGCCGATACGCTCCGCGAAGATGTCCTTGACATGCTCCCACGTCACCGGAGCCTCGACCGCAAGCAGCCTCTTCGGATCGAGCCGTCCAAGCAGCAGGTTGGCATCGGTGAGCGTCGGATCGGCGCCGCCGCGCCCGTAGCATATCGGTCCGGGAACGGCGCCCGCGCTTTCGGGGCCGAGCTGGATGAGGCCGGAGGCGTCGACACGGGCGATCGAGCCGCCGCCCGCGCCGACCGAGTGAACGGCGACCATCGGCACGTGGATGGGCATGGCGTATTCGATCTCGATCTCGTTGGAGACGGCCGGCTCGCCGCGCAGGATGAGTGCGACGTCCGTCGAGGTCCCGCCCATGTCGTAGGTGACCAGATCCTCGAAGCCGGCGCGCCGCCCGGTATAGGCGGCCGCAATGACCCCGGAAGCCGGCCCCGACATCACGGTCTTTGCCGATGCCGCGGTGACGTAACGGGCCGAGATCATCCCGCCATTGCCGTTCATGATCAGGAAATCGCGCGCGTAGCCCAGTTCGGCGAGTTCGCGGCGCAGGCGCTCGACATAGCGTTCGAGGATCGGCTGGACGGAGGCGTTCACGGCCGCGGTCACGCCGCGCTCGAACTCGCGAGCCTCCGAAAGCAGCGCATGGCCCATGGTTATGTAGCGGTTCGGCCAGGTCTCGGCGGCTATACTGGCGGCCCGCCGCTCGTGCTCGGGATTTGCATAGGAATGCAGAAAATGGATGACCAGCGATTCGCAGCCGGCGGCCAGTAGCGCCGCCACAGCCTGGCGCACCGCGGTCTCGTCCAGCGGCGTGCGCACCTTGCCGCCCGCTTCCACGCGCTCCGCCACTTCGAGCCGGAGGTCGCGGGGAATGACCGGACGAAAGACACCGGTCATGCCGTATGGCTGCGGGCGGGTCCGACGGCCAAGTTCGATCACGTCGCGAAAGCCGCTCGTGGTGATCATGCCGGTCCGCGCCAGCCGCCGTTCGAGCACGGCATTGGTGGTGGTGGTCGTGCCGTGCACGATCAGCCCGATATCGGCGGCTGAAACGCCTGTCGCGGCGAGTGCCGCCACCACCCCGAACGCCTGGTTGCCGGGAGTCGTCGGCGTCTTGGCGATGTGGACCCGGCCGTCGGCGCCGTCGATCAGAATGAGGTCGGTGAACGTGCCGCCGACGTCGATCCCGGCCACCGTCCTACCGGCGTCTGCGCGAATTTGCTCGACCATCGACCGAATCCGAAATGCCGGACCTAACGCCGCGCGGCAGTTTGGAAGCCTGTTTCCCGCCACCGCATTGACCCCGTAATCGTTTGTATACTAATAATTTTGGGAGACAAGGCTCCCCATTTGCGCCGCACCGCCCAGCCCGCCCTCCCGCTGTGAATCGGGGGCGGCGCCCCGCTTCGCGGTCGCCGAAACACGAAGGTCGCCCGATGCTGCAGCCTGCCGCGCTGAAGAGTCACGAAGCCGAGCTGCCGGTCTATCCGGTTCCGGCGAACGTCCATGCCGAGACGGTCACCGCCGTCCGTCACTACACGGACCGGCTGTTCTCGTTCCGCATCACCCGCCCGCCATCCTTCCGCTTCCGGTCCGGAGAGTTCATCATGATCGGGCTGCCGAATGCGGAGAAGCCGGTATTCCGCGCCTATTCCATCGCCAGCCCGGCCTGGGACGAGGAGCTCGAATTCTTCTCGATCAAGGTGCCTGGCGGCCCGCTGACTTCGCAGCTGCAGAAGATCGTCCACGGCGACACGGTGCTGATGCGCCAGAAGTCGACGGGCACGCTGGTGCTCGATGCGCTGACGCCGGCAAGGCGCCTCTTTATGGTCGCCACCGGCACCGGAATTGCGCCTTTCGCCAGTGTCGTTCGCGACCCCGACACATTCGAGAAGTTCGAGCATGTCGTGCTCACTCACACCTGCCGCGAACATTCCGAGCTGGTCTATGGCGTGGAACTCGTCGAAGGGCTGGCGGCCGATCCGCTGGTCGGCGGCATGGCGGCCGGACGCGTCACGCTTTTTTCGACGACGACACACGAAATCACGCCCCGGATGGGGCGCATCACGCGGCTCATCGAGAATGGCCGCATCTTTGCGGACCTCGGCATCGGCCCGCTCGATCCCGAAACAGATCG
>JAJFMR010000253.1 GCA_020696915.1 Rhizobiaceae bacterium
GGGCCGGCAGAACTGACCCCCGTAGGCAGTTGGCCGATTGCCTCCCCCACCGGGGCGTGAGGCTGGCTCTTTCAGGGCGAATGTTGCGCGAGTGCCACGCTTTTTCGTGGATGCCAGCCGACCTTGTTGCATAATCGCCACATTGCGTTGCAAGATCGCTCCCGACACGTGGCGGCACAGATGGCACTCAATTCGGCAGCGATTCCGGTTCAGAGTTTTGAGGCAGCGGCCACGATCGAGGGCCGGCGGCTCCTGGCATTGCCCGGCGTCGTTGCTGTCGTCACCGCGTTGCTGACGGCGGCCGTTTCCTTCGCAATCCTGGTCGGCGTCACCCCGATAACGCCGGACGAGACGACGACACTCGTGCTGATCGCCATCAACGCGGCTTTCGCGCTGGCGCTGGCCGGCCTCATCGCCCGTGAGGTGCATCGGATCGCCGCTGCGCGCCGCCGCGGCAAGGCGGCGTCGCGGCTGCATGTGCGCATCGTGGCGATGTTCTCCCTGGTCGCCGTGCTGCCGGCCATCCTGGTCGCGGTGATTGCCTCGATCACGCTCGACATCGGCCTCGATCGCTGGTTCGAGATCCGAACCAAGACGATCGTCAACTCGTCGCTGTCGATCGCCGAAGCCTACGTCATGGAGAACGCCCGCAATCTCCAGGGCACCACGCTGTCGATGGCCAACGACCTCGACAATGCGCGAACCGTCTACAGCCTGGACCGCACCGGCTTTCGCGATTTCATGCACCAGCAGGCGGTCGGCCGGGCGCTCGCGCATGCGGCGCTTGTCCGCTCCGACGGTTCCTTCATCATGAATGCCGGAACACGCTCGGATTTCGCGATGCCGGAACCCCCGCCACACGCCGTGGCTGCCGCGGCCGACGGAAAGCCGGTGCTGATCGAGCCCCGCACGAGAAACATCGTCGGTGCCATCGTCAAGCTGAGCCAGATTCCCGACGCCTATCTCTACACGATCCGGCTGGTCGATCCCGAGGTCATCAGGGCTCGCCAGATCGTCACCGCCAACACCTCCGAATATCGTGGACTGGAGGCCAACCGCCGCACGACCCAGCTCGCCTTTGCGCTGCTCTATCTCGGGCTGACGCTGGTCATCGTGCTTGCGGCGATATGGACGGGCATTGCGGTCGCCGACAGGCTGGTCCGGCCGATCCGGCAGTTGATAGGCGCTGCCGACGAGGTGGCGACCGGAAATCTCGATGTATCGGTCCCCGTGCGGCCCTCCGACGGCGACGTCGCTTCGCTCGGCGACACGTTCAACAAGATGCTCCTGCAGCTGAAATCGCAGCGCAACGAGATCCTCACCGCCAAGGACCTCGTCGACGAACGCCGGCGCTTCTCGGAGGCGGTGCTGGCAGGCGTCACGGCAGGGGTCATCGGCGTCGACCCGTATGGCATGGTGACCATCGTCAACCGTTCCGCGGAGACGATGCTGGCGATTTCGTCGGACGCCTCGCTCCGGAAGAGTCTCCTGGAGATCCTGCCGCCGGTGGGCCGGGTCTTCGAGATCGGCCGCAAGTCCGGGCGTCCGGTGTATCGGGAGCAGGTTACCTTCTACCGGGCGGGGGCGGAGCGGACGTTCAACGTGCAGGTCACTGTCGAGGGGAGCGACCGGGCGTCCTACGAGCAATCCTACGTCGTGACGATCGACGACATCACCGATCTCGTACAGGCCCAGCGCTACTCCGCCTGGGCCGACGTGGCGCGCCGCATCGCCCACGAGATCAAGAACCCGCTGACCCCGATCCAGCTCTCCGCCGAGCGCATCAGGCGCCGTTACGGCAAGGTCATCACCGAGGACCGTGAGGTTTTCGACCAGTGCACCGATACGATAATCCGGCAGGTCGAGGACATCGGCCGCATGGTCGACGAGTTTTCCGCCTTTGCCCGCATGCCGAAGCCCGAGATGAAGGTCATCGATCTGCGCGAGCCATTGCGCGAGGCTTCATTCCTGATCGAGGTCAGCCGCACGGACATCGCCTTCGAGCGGGCGTACGGCAGCGAGCCGCTGAAGGGCAGGTTCGACAGCAGGCTGATGGCGCAAGCGTTCGGCAACCTGATCAAGAATGCCGCCGAGGCGATCGAGGCAGCCGAAAAGGAAGATGCCGGCGTCATCCGGATCACGGCGGCGATAGAAGATGGCACCATCCGGATCGACATCATGGACAATGGCAAGGGGCTGCCGCGCGAAAACCGCCAGCGCCTGCTGGAGCCCTATATGACGACCCGCGAGAAGGGAACGGGCCTCGGCCTCGCGATCGTCAAGAAGATCGTGGAAGACCATGGCGGACGGCTGGAGCTCAACGACGCACCGGCCGATTTCCATGGCGGGCGCGGCGCAATGGTCAGCATGATCCTGCCCGCCGCTCCCGCAGCACAAGCGACCGACCGGCCGGAAGCCGCAAGACGAACTGAAAAGGTAAGTGATGGCGTCTGACATCCTGATCGTCGACGATGAAGAAGACATTCGCGAACTGGTCGCCGGCATTCTGAGCGACGAGGGACATGAAACACGCACCGCCCATGACAGCGACAGCGCCCTGGCGGCAATCGCCGACCGGGTGCCGCGGCTGGTTTTTCTGGACATCTGGCTGCAGGGCTCGCGACTCGACGGGCTTGCCATTCTCGACCTGATCAAGACGATGCATCCCGACCTGCCGGTCGTGATGATCTCCGGTCACGGCAATATCGAGACGGCGGTGTCGGCGATAAGGCGGGGCGCCTATGACTTCATCGAGAAGCCGTTCAAGGCCGACCGCCTGATCCTGATTGCCGAGCGGGCGCTCGAAACCTCCAAGCTGAAACGTGAAGTCTCGGATCTGAAGCTCAGGAGCGGCGAGACCTTCGACCTGATCGGCATGTCGTCGGCGATGAGCCAACTCAGGCAGACCATCGAGCGCGTCGCGCCGACCAACAGCCGGGTGATGATTATCGGGCCCTCGGGTTCCGGGAAGGAACTGGTCGCGCGGGCCATTCATGCGCTCTCGGCGCGCCGGACCGGTCCGTTCGTCTGCGTCAACGCTGCCTCGATTACGCCCGACCGGATGGAGATCGAGTTGTTCGGAACGGAATCGAACGGCGGCGAGCGCAAGGTGGGCGCACTGGAGGAGGCCCATCGCGGCATCCTCTATCTCGACGAGGTCGCAGACATGCCGCGCGAGACCCAGGGCAAGATCCTGCGCGTGCTGATCGACCAGCAGTTCGAGCGGGTGGGCGGCACCAAGCGGGTGAAGGTGGACGTGCGCATAATATCCTCGACCGCCCAGAACCTCGAAGCCATGATCGCCGAGGGGCGCTTCCGCGAGGATCTCTACCATCGGCTGGCAGTGGTCCCGGTCATGGTGCCGGGGCTGTCGGAGCGGCGGGAGGACATCCCGTACCTGGTCGACCATTTCATGAAGCAGGCGGCGAGGCATGTCGGCATCAGACCGCGCCGCCTGGGCGAGGACGCGCTTGCCGTGCTGCAGGCTCACGGCTGGCCCGGCAATGTGCGCCAGTTGAGGAACAACATCGAGAGATTGCTCATTCTGGTGCGGGCCGACGACGTCGAAGCGCCGATCTCCGCCGATCTGCTGCCGGCCGAGATCGGCGACGTCATGCCGCGGGCGCCCAGCCAGTCCGACCACCACATCATGGCGTTGCCGCTGCGCGAGGCGAGGGAGGTGTTCGAGAAGGAGTATCTGATGGCTCAGATCAACCGCTTCGGCGGCAACATCTCGCGCACCGCCGAGTTCATCGGCATGGAGCGTTCGGCGCTGCACCGCAAGCTCAAGTCGCTTGGCGTCTAGGCAGGCCGAGCCACACTTTTAATCGCTGCCTGAAAACCTGCCGGGGAACGAGCCGGTCACGGCAGCGACGGCGACCGCGTCTCGGACCGACAGCCTGGAATCGATCCGGCTCTGGCCCGGAGACGCCTTTTCACGTTGCGGAAAAGAAGTTGGGCTGATAACCGCATCCCGAAGTTGAAGTGATTCCTGTCGCGCTGCCAGACCCCGGCAGCGTGGGTGTTTGTTTGTACGCTTGACATGCGGCAATTAATTTGGCGCATTGACTGTGGCACCGAAGGGGATCGGCGAAAGAAAAAAACAATGGCGGAACGTTCGCAAAATCTGCAGGACCTGTTTCTCAATTCGGTCCGAAAGTCCAAAAATCCACTTACCATCTTCCTCATCAATGGCGTCAAGCTGACCGGCGTCGTGACGTCGTTCGACAATTTCTGCGTGCTCCTGAGACGCGACGGGCACTCCCAGCTCGTCTACAAGCACGCGATATCGACGATCATGCCGAGCCAGCCCGTGCAGATGTTCGACGTCGAGGACAACGGCCAGGGCGCCTGATTGGCAAATCGCGAAGGAACGGGCGAAGGCGCAGGCGAAGAGACCGCCGCTGCGCGGGACGCCGGGGGCGAGAGGGTTCCGACACGCGCCATAGTGATCGTGCCGGTGCTGGGGCGCCAGTTCCGCCCCGATGACGGCGAGCCGCAGGGCCGGCCGCGGATGCGCTCGCCGGAAGCCCGCCAGGACGAGGCAGTGGGGCTCGCCCGAGCAATCGATCTCGACCTGGTCCGCACGGCAATCGTCGGCGTCAGCGAGCCACGACCTGCAACGCTGCTCGGGACCGGCAAGGTCGAGGAGATCGCAGCGGCCGTCAAGGAACGAAAAGCCGAGGTGGTCATCGTCGACCATCCGCTGACACCGGTGCAGCAGCGCAACCTCGAAAAGGCGTTCGACGCCAAGGTTCTCGACCGCACGGGCCTCATTCTCGAGATATTCGGGCGGCGAGCCCGAACCAGGGAAGGGACGCTCCAGGTCGACCTCGCACATCTGAATTACCAGAAAGGCCGCCTGGTGCGCAGCTGGACCCACCTGGAACGCCAGCGTGGGGGCGCCGGTTTCCTCGGCGGTCCCGGCGAGACCCAGATCGAAGCGACCCAGATCGAAGCCGACCGCCGCGTCCTGCAGGACAGGATCGTGAAGCTGAAGCGCGAACTCGAAACGGTGCGGCGTACCCGTGACCTGCATCGCGCCAAGCGGCGCAAGGTGCCGTTTCCGGTCGTCGCCATCGTCGGCTATACGAATGCCGGGAAGTCGACGCTCTTCAACCGGCTTACCGGGGCAGGGGTGCTGGCCGAAGACATGCTGTTTGCCACGCTCGATCCGACGCTGCGCCGGGTGCGGCTGCCGCACGGCACGCCGATCATCCTTTCCGACACGGTGGGCTTCATCTCCGATCTGCCGACCCACCTGATCGCTGCCTTCCGGGCGACCCTGGAAGAGGTGGTGGAGGCCGATCTGGTGATCCATCTGCGCGACATTTCGGACCCCGACACGGCCGCTCAGGCTGCGGATGTGGAGCACATCCTCTCCGATCTCGGGGTCGACGCGACCGACGGCCAGCGGGTGATCGAAGTGTGGAACAAGATCGACCTGCTCGATCCGGGCAGCCGCCAGCACCTCATCGGCGGCGATCACGCTCCGGTGGCGATCTCGGCGGCGACCGGCGAGGGGCTGGACACGCTTGCCGCGGCCATCGAAGAGCGCATTTCCGGTGAACTCCAGACGATCACCGTGACGCTGCGGCCGCACCAGATGGGCCTCATGGACTGGCTGTACCGCAACGGCCAGGTGACGTCGCGCGAGGACAACGAGGACGGCAGCGTGTCGATCAGCCTCGAGGCAACCACCGGCACGACCCAGGAGATTCACACGCGGCTGCAGAACCGGTCATAGTTCCGGCCGCTTGGCCTCCTGCCAGAAGGCTTCCATTTCGCTGCCAAGGCCGTTTCCGCGTCCGCTCCGAGGTGCCGGCCGAGGTTGACGAGAGCAAAGAGGAGATCGCCGAACTCGTCCTTCACCGAAGCGGCATCGCCCGCGGCGAGCGCCTCGCGAAGCTCGACCACCTCCTCCTCGATCTTGTCGAGTATGGGTTCGGCCTCGCTCCAGTCGAAGCCGACGCGGGCCGCCATCTGCTGCAGCTTCAGCGCCCTCGTCAAGGCCGGCAGGGCAACCGGCACGCCGTCGAGAAAGCCCTTTTTGTTGCCGTCGTTCTCAAGGCCGGACGCCAGGCGAGCCTCGCGGCGCGTTGCCTTTTCTTCCGCCTTGACCTTCTCCCACATGCCCTTGGCCATCCCCGCGCCGCGCGCCGTTGCGTCGCCGAAGACATGCGGATGCCTGCGAATCATCTTGGCGGTGATCGCCTCGACGACGTCTCCGAACGAGAAGTGGCCTGCTTCCTCCGCCATCCGGGAATGATAGACGACCTGCAGCAGGAGATCGCCGAGTTCCTCGCGCAAATCGTCGAAGGCGCCGCGCTGGATGGCATCCGCCACCTCATAGGCCTCTTCGACGGTGTAAGGAGCAATGGAAGCGAAATCCTGCTCGAGGTCCCAGGGGCAGCCGGTGACCGGCGTGCGGAGTGCAGCCATGATCTCGATGAGGCGGCCTATGTCACGGGATTGCTGCATGGTTAAATGCTATCCTCCTCGCTTGGCGGCCGGCATGTGCGAATTGCCGCGAACGTTTTTTTCCACAAGAGTTGCCGGTTCTGCTTGCCGAACCGCGGCCGGTTTCCTTATTCAGGGCAGGGCAAGCGCTCCCCGCAGGCGAACATATGCTTCAGGACCAGGTCCAGACCTCCCGACGCGCGGGCTTTTTTGCCGGCCGCTGGCAAAGGCAGGTGCCGCTCGGGCTCCTGTTCTG
>JAJFMR010000254.1 GCA_020696915.1 Rhizobiaceae bacterium
CATGAACCTTGCATGATTGTTGGAATCGGCATTGAGAAAGGTGATCACCACCGTCTCCGCGTCGAGCGGCAGGTTGCCTAACCGGCCGGGAATGGCATCAGCGAAGCTCGCACGCGAAACGGCCGCGCCTTGCACTTCGAGGACCTGGGCGAGCATCGCTGCGGCAGCGTCGTCGAGCTCGCCGCGGCCGCCGATGCAAAGCACGGACCGGCCGCTGCCGTCCGGCAGTTCGACCTCCTCCTCGTCGTCCTTGCCGCCAGGCGCCGCCTCGTCAGGCGTGTCGTCCTCTTCCTCCTCCTCGTCGGCCTCCTGCCGCGCGATGTCCTCGAGGTTGGCGACCATGGTCAGCGCGCTGGCCGCCACCTGCCGGCGCTGCTCGTCGGCCAGCACGCCGCGCGCACGATCCTGCTCGCCGATAAGGAGGGCCGGAATGGCGATCTTCTGGTAGAAGTCCACCAGATACTCGTCTTCCAGGTACTCCTCCGCATTGTCGGTCGCCTCCTGCGGATCGCCGGCCAGGAGGCGCTGGTAAAGCCGCGCTTCCGGCTCGAGCACCGGCTGGTTGCCGAACATCACCTCGAGGAACTCGAACTGCGGCACGTGCCTGCCCAGCACCACAAGGCACACGGTGAGCGGCGTCGACAGAACCAGGCCGATCGGCCCCCAAAGCCAGGTCCAGAAAATCGCCGCCACGATGATGGCGAGCGGCGAGAGTCCGGTCCGCGAGCCGTAGAGCCACGGCTCGATGACGTTGTTGCTGATCAGCTCGATGACGACGAACAGCCCCGCCGTCCACAGCACGAGCGACCAGCCCGGGGCGACGGCGACCGCCAGGAACAGAGGGAGCAGCATGGCGATCGCCGGCCCGATGTAAGGCACGAAGCGCAGCACCAGGGCCAAAAGCCCCCACAGCAGGGCATTGGGAATGCCGAGCAGCCACAGTCCGACCGTCACCGGAATGGCGTAGGTGACGTTCACCACCAGCTGCATCAGGAGATAGGTGCCGACGCGCCGTCCGGCATCCTGCAGCGCCTCGGTCGTGCGGTGCAGGTCGCCATAGCCTGCCAGCCTTATGAACCGGTCGCGCAGGTCCTCACGCTCGAGCAGCATGAAGATGACGACCACGATGATCAGACCGGCGGTCGACAGCGGGCTGATCAGCGGCATGATCAGGCTTCTGAGGACCTCGATCGGCTTCTGGCTCGAAACGATTTCGACCGGCACCGGCTCGGGCTCGATTTCCCCGGCATCGGTGACAGACGGCTCTTCCTTTTCGATCTCCCTGCCGACGCGCTCGACGACGCCCCTCAGCCGCTCGACGATGCCGCTGCCGGCGCCGGCCTCCCTGAGCGAGGCAACCTTGGCCAGTATGTTTGTCTGGTAATAGACGATGTTCTGGGCCAGATCTCCGACCTGCGTGACCACCACGACGCTGAAGATCGCCAGAGCCGCAAAGGCGGACAGCACGCTCGCGATGACCGCGGCAATCCGCGGGATGCCGGTTCTCCTGAGCGCCGAGACGACAGGTGCGAGCGCGAAGGTGAGGAGCAGCGCGATGGCCAGCGGCATGAACACCTCGCGGCCGAAGTAGAGCGCCGCCACCACCACCACGGTGGTCGCGAGCGTTGGCAGGACGGTGCGCGCCGCGTCAGGGGTCACTCCGGGGCCGGTCATGCCGGCCGGAGCGGGCGCCTCTGCCCCGTTGCGAATCTTGGCTGCCATCCGACCCTCTCAGGACGCGGCCCCCATGTTCGGACGGATAGGCCCTGACTGCAACGACGTTTCCGTCGTCGAGCCAGGACCCTTCCGGTGCGCCTGAACGGTCCGGTCCGGCGTGCAACGTGCGCCTCGCGGCTAAGTTCCCGCGGCGGCTCCCGGGAGATGGGCGAGGCGGTATTCAAAGACACGAGAGGCGGAGCGGATTTGGCAAGCGTAGCTGACCGCCGACTAGCCGGGGAACCTGACAAGATCGCTACGCGCTTTTGCTGGAAGCTAGCGGCCGTCGGGGGTGCGCAGTCCGATCCACTTGTCCTTGACGGCCTCGTAGTGCTCCTTCGGCTCGTGGATCGCCACCCTGAGCCGCAGCCGCTCCGCCGAAAGGCGGCCGATCGCCGAGACGATGGCGTAGCTTGCCACCACCGCATCGCGCTCCGAGGAGACGAGGTTGATCTGCGCGGTGATGACGTCGGCCTGCGCGTTGAGCACGTCCAGCGTCGTGCGCTGGCCGACATTGCGTTCCTCGATGACCCCGTTCAGCGCCAGTTGCGCGGCCGCCACCACCTCGCGGTTGGCCGCGACGCCTTCCAATGCCGCCTGGTACTGCGTCCACGCCGAGGTCACCGCCGCCCGCACCCGGTCGCGGCTGACGTCGACCTCGATGCGCGCCTGGCCGAGCGATTCCTTCGATTGCCGTACCTGCGCGGAGACTCGCCCGCCCTGGTAGATGGGGATCGACAGCGTCGCGCCGATGGTCGCCGAGGTCGAGGTGCCGTCGGAGAAGGAATCCGGCGAACTCTCCCGGAAACTGCGCGCCACGCCGGCCGAGGCCGACACCTGCGGAAGCAGCGCCCCCTCTACCGACTTCACGGTGAAGTCCGCCGCGTCCACCAGGTGCTGCGTTGCGTCGATCGCCGGGTGGCCTGCATCGGCCTGCGCGATTGCGGCGGCCAGGCTGCCCGGCAGCAGTTTCGTCAGCGGCGAGGCGCCCTGCAGCGAGCCAGGGTCGTCGCCGACGGTTTCGCGGTAGATGGCGGCGCTCGCCTCCGCCTGGGCCCGCGCCTGGCTCAGCAGCGCCACGGACTGGGCACGGCTGGCTTCGGCCTGAGCAACGTCGGTGCGGGTCCCCTCGCCGACCTCGAAGCGCGAGCGCGCCGCCCGCACCTGCTCGGTCAGGAACTCCAGATTGCGCTCCGTCAGCACCGCGATCTGGCGGTCGCGGATGACGTCCATGTAAGAGCTGGCCGCGTTGAACAGCGTGTTCTGCTCGGCATTGCGCAGCGATTCCTGGGCGGCCCGCACCCGCGCTTCCGCCGCCGCCACGTCGTTGCGCGTCTGGAAGCCGTCGAACAGCATCTGCCGGATTTCCACCCCGAACGACCCGGTGGCGATCCGCGTCGAGTTGTTCGAGACGTAATCGACGCTCCCCACCCCTTCGATCGTCGGCCGGTAGCCCGACTTGGCGATCGCCACGCCCTCGTCGGTAACCCGAACCCCGGCCCGCTCCGAATTCAGCGTCGAATTCAGCTGGTAGGCCTTTACCAGCGCACCGAAGATCGTCTCGGCGGAGGCCGCCGCCGGACAAAGCACCGCTCCCGAAAGAAAGAGGGCGGCAAGGACGCGCTTGGCTGCGGACGACACGGCACTTCCCCTCGCTCGTTCCGAACGGGAGCCCTGCCGCGCAGCCCGTGTCCAGACCGCCGCGGCAATGACTCCCCGATCGCCCCCGCCCGGACCGCGCCTCTCGAGGCGGCGATCCGATTCGAGAGACAACATGGCTGCCTCTTTATCGCAAGATGCGGGAGGTCAAAATTCGAAGGCGGGCGCGCTTTCGAACCCGGGTAGTGGCTTTACTGCCGCATTGAAGGCGCCGCGGCTCGAGACGACGCCACCGGATTTCAGGTAGAATCGCGCCACGCCGGCATTGCCGACTCCCTCGACGGCGACCAGGCGGCCGCCCTCCGTGAGCTGCACCGGCAGTAAAGAAGGCAGCTCCGCGATGCTGCCCTCGATGATGATGACGTCGTAGGGCGCATTCGCCGCAAAGCCTCTGGGCAGGTCTCCGGTCACCACCTCGACATTTGCCGCGCCGAGACCGGCGAGCGCCGCGCGCGCCGTTTCGGCGAGCCCGGGGTCGCTTTCGAGCGCCGTCACGCGGCCGGCCAGGCGCGAGAGCACGGCGGCCGGGTAGCCGGTCCCGGTGCCCACGTCGAGCACCTTGTCGCCGGGTCTCAACGCGGCGAGCTGGACCAGCCTGGCGAAGGGCGAAGCCTCCATCAGCCAGCGCGATCCCGCGCCGCCGTCGCCGGCGATCAGCACGTCCTCGTCGATATAGGCAAGGTCGCGCCGCGCCGCCGGCACGAACGCCTCGCGCGGCACTTCCAGCAACGCCTCCAGCAACGCGGCGCCGGTCACCCCGGTGGTGCGGATCTGGCCGTCCACCATCTTGCGGCGGCGCGCGGCGGAATCGGCCAACGTCACGATTGCGTTCATGCGGTCTCGCCCCCTTGGCGGTCAGCCGGCGGCCGCCCGATGCGCGGACGCGGATTGGAGGCCTCGCCCGGAATCGAACCGGGGTGCAAGGATTTGCAGTCCTCTGCGTAACCACTCCGCCACGAGGCCTCGCCGCTCCGGCGTCACCCGCGTTCCAATAGGTTGCCCGAATTTTGGCGTCAAGCCACGTCGCCGTCGTCTTTCCCCGGGCAGCGCGGCGGTTGCCTGCCCTTGCGCCGCCGTTCCCACCACACGACGGTGCGGCGGCGATAGCGGCGGGCCATCGCGAACTCGTGCGAGATGACGAAAAGGCCGAGCGGGACCATCCAGAAACCCAGCACCGGCAGGAAGCCCAGTATGCCGAACACGATCAGCAGCGCGCCGATGGCGATCCTCAGGATACGCGACCTCGGCATCGCGTATCTGCGGCCGAATATCCGGATCGTGCGCGGCGGCCGATGGCTGTGCGGGTCTTCCATGCCTCGATCCTGGCTCGCTGACGGAAAAGTCGGCCTGGCCTTCAGGGGTTGCGAGGCCGGATATGATGTCGCCCGGCCGAGATTGCCAGAGAGGATGCCCCGCGCAGTTAGGCAAGAGGCCGAAAATGCTGCTTTGCAAAGCGGAAACGGGTTTGCTATAGGCAGCCACGTTCACACGAGCCCCGTTCCCCGGTAGCTCAGTGGTAGAGCAACCGGCTGTTAACCGGTTGGTCGCTGGTTC
>JAJFMR010000255.1 GCA_020696915.1 Rhizobiaceae bacterium
GGGGAGCCTCGAAGGATCACCAATCCATCACGACCTTCCCGGAATCTCCGCTCTTCATCGCCTCGAAGCCGGCGATGAAATCCTCGGCGCCGATGCGGTGGGTGATCAGTCCGCTGACATCCAAGGGACCCTGCACCAAGGCGATCATCTTGTACCAGGTCTCGAACATCTCGCGCCCATAGATGCCCTTCAGATGCAGCATCTTGAAGATGACCTTGTTCCAGTCGATCTCGAAGCCGGTGGGCGCAATCCCCAGTATGGCGATCTTGCCGCCATTGTTCATTGTATCGATCATGTCGCGGAAGGCGGACGCCGAGCCCGACATTTCCAGGCCGACGTCGAAACCTTCCTGCATGCCTACCTCGCGCATGACGTCAACGAGCTTTTCCTTCGAGGCGTCGACGACATGGCGCACCCCAAGCTTGGCGGCGAGCGCGAGACGGGTGGGGTTGATGTCGGTGATCACCACCTTGCGGGCGCCGACGCACTGCGCCACCAGCGCCCCCATGATGCCGATCGGCCCGGCGCCGGTGACCAGGACGTCCTCGCCGACAAGGTCGAAGGAAAGCGCCGTGTGCACCGCGTTGCCGAGCGGGTCGAAGATCGCCGCGATCTCATCCGGGATGTCGTCGGGGATTGGAACGACATTGTTCTGGGGAAGAACGACGTACTCGCCGAAAGCGCCCGGCCGGTCGACGCCGACACCCTTCGTGTTGCGGCAGAGATGTCCCCGGCCCGCGCGGCAGTTGCGGCAGTGGCCGCACACGATGTGTCCTTCGCCGGACACACGCTGCCCAACCCTGTAGCCGGTCACCGCAGCCCCGAAGTCGGCGACCGTGCCGACGAACTCGTGGCCCGTGACCATCGGCACCGGCACGGTGCGCGCCGCCCACTCGTCCCAGTTGTAGATGTGGACGTCGGTGCCGCAGATCGCGGTCTTCCTTACCTTGATCAGAACGTCGCTGGGGCCGATCTCGGGAACCGGAACATCCTGCATCCATATGCCGGGCTCGGCTTTCGCCTTGACCAGCGCACGCATCATGTTGGACATCAGATCACTCCGAGCTCGCGGCCGACTTCGGCGAATGCCTCGACCGCCTGGTCGACATCGTCGGTGGAATGGGCGGCCGACATCTGGGTGCGGATGCGCGCCTGACCCCTGGGCACCACCGGAAACGAAAAGGCGATGACATAGATGCCGCGCCCGAGCAGTTTCGCCGCCATCTGCTCCGCCAGGACGGCATCGCCGAGCATCACCGGAATGATCGGGTGGCCGGCGCCGGCGAGGCTGAAACCGAGCCGGGTCATCCCTTCGCGAAACCGCGTGGCATTGCGGGTGAGCGCTTCGCGCAGCGCAGCGCCTGCGTCAACCATGTCGAACGCCCTTATCGACGCGCCGGCAATCGCCGGCATCAGCGTGTTGGAGAAGAGATAGGGCCGGGAGCGCTGCCGTAACCAGTCCACGACTTCGCGGCTTGCCGACGTATAGCCGCCGGAGGCGCCGCCCAGCGCCTTGCCGAGCGTCCCGGTGATGATATCCACCCTGCCCTCGACGCCGCAATGCTCGGGCGAGCCGCGGCCGTTCTTGCCGACGAACCCCACGGCGTGGCTGTCGTCGACCATGACGAGAGCGTCGTATCTGTCGGCCAGGTCGCAGATGCCTTCGAGGTCGGCTATTATGCCGTCCATCGAAAACACGCCGTCGGTCGCGATCAGCCGAAAGCGGGCGCCTGCAGCCTCTTGCAGCCGCGCCTCGAGATCGGCCATGTCGTTGTTGGCGTAGCGGAGCCGTTTCGCTTTGGACAGCCTGACGCCGTCGATGATCGAGGCGTGATTGAGCGCATCGGAGATGACCGCATCCTCCTCGGACAGCAGGGTCTCGAACAGTCCGCCATTGGCGTCGAAGCAGGAGCCGTAGAGGATGGTGTCCTCCATGCCGAGGAAGCGCGAGATACGCGCCTCCAGCTGCTTGTGCTCCTCCTGGGTGCCGCAGATGAAGCGGACCGAAGCCATGCCGAATCCGTAGCGGTCGATGGCCGATTTCGCGGCCTGGCGTAGTTGGTCGCTGTCGGCGAGGCCGAGATAGTTGTTGGCGCAGAAATTGAGCAGCCGCCTGCCGCCGACCTCGATCGTCGCTGACTGCGGCGAGGCGATGACCCGCTCTGTCTTGTATAGGCCGGCCGATCTCAGTCCGGCGAGGTCGCGAATGAGGTGGTCCCTGAAGGCAGTGCGCATGAAGAGCGGCCCCGTGGCGATCGAGGCACTGACTGTCGCGCCGCCGGGCGTGAAAATCCACCAAAAAGGGGGCCTCCCGCTGGCGCCGAAGGCGTCGAATGGTCGGCAAGCACCGCTCGGCCAGCGCCGCGCGGTGCCTCCGCCTTATCTTCGTCCTCCTGGACCGGCCGGAGGTGCGACTGCGCCTTTCGACCGACCCCCAGTCTTCCTCCGTAGCCGCCGGCTGGCGCCGTCAGGCAGCAGGTTTCGAACCGAACGCCCAAGCGACGCCGTACGGATCCTTCACCATGCCATAGCGATCGCCCCAGAATTGGAGTTCCATGGGCATCACCACCTTGCAGCCGGCGGCGACCGCCCGCCCGAACCAGCGGTCGGCGTCGTCGACCTGGAGGTGGAGATTATAACCGTCATGCGTGGTGGCCGGATAGCCGTGCTCGGGCATCGGATCCATAAGCATGACCGATCCGCCGTTGACGTCTATGCGGCAGTTGAGAATGCGGCCGTCATCCATGTGCGCGCGTTCACCGACCTCCTCGGCGCCAAGCGCCCGCTTGTAGAAATCGACGGCGTCGGCGGCGCCATCGAGCATCAGGTATGGCACTACGCCTCCCTTGAGCGGCGCACCGGATGCCGTTTGCCTGGTCACAGCGGCTTCTGACATTTTTCCAAACCTCCTGTTCGTGCACTGATACGGGCAAGGACGCGGCAGGGCCTTGCGAACCGACACTGACCGCATTTCTTTTGCCTTGCTGCCCGGCTTTGGTCTATCGAAGCTGAACTGGCAGCCTGCCGCCCGCAGCCCTCTTGGCAACGTTGTGGCATTGCAGGTGCCCTGCGGCCCGCCGTTTGCTATGGTGGGCCACTTGCGAACCCGGATCGATGAAACATGCTGGAACGAAACGCCGCACGGACACTCAGGCTGCACCGCGACGACAACGTGCTGGTTGCCGCCGAACGGATAGAGCCGGGCGTCCCGATCTCGCCCGGGCTGACGGCAGGCCAGCGCATCCCGTTCGGCCACAAGATCGCCGCACGCGAGATTCCTGCCGGAGATCCGATCCTCAAATTCGGTCAGATCATCGGCTTCGCCGGCCAGACGATCAGGCCGGGTGACTGGGTCCATGAGCACAATGTCGTGATGCACGACTTCCAGCGCGACTACCAGTTCGCGGCAGCCGCCCGCTCCGAACCGGTTCTTCCCGTCGCGGAGCAGGCAACGTTCGAGGGTTATCGGCGCGCCAACGGCAAGGCAGGGACCCGCAACTATGTCGGCATCCTGACCAGCGTGAACTGCTCTGCCACGGTCGCCCGCTACATCGCCGAGGCGGCCAACCGGTCGGCCATCGCTGAACGCTTCCCGAACGTCGACGGCGTCGTTGCATTCGTACACGGCACGGGTTGCGGCATGGCCGGATCGGGCGAGGGTTTCGACGTCCTCAAGCGCACGCAATGGGGATATGCGGCAAACCCCAATCTCGGCGCGGTGCTGCTGGTGGGTCTCGGTTGCGAGACGTTCCAGATCGGCCGCCTGAAACAGCTCTACGGGATCGAGGAAAGCGAAACGTTTCGAACCATGACCATCCAGGACACCGGCGGCACACGCAAGACGATCGAACAGGGACTGGCGCGGGTCGAGGAAATGATGGAAGTCGCCGACCGCGCAAGGCGCGAGACGCTGCCCGCCTCGGAACTCGTGCTGGCGCTGCAATGCGGCGGCTCCGACGGCTATTCCGGGATAACCGCAAACCCGGCGCTCGGTGTGGCGGCTGATATCCTGGTGAAGAACGGCGGCACCGCGATCCTTTCCGAAACACCGGAGATCTACGGCGCCGAGCATCTGCTGACACGGCGTGCCAGGAACCGGGACGTCGGCGAGAAGCTCATCGAGCGCATCTTGTGGTGGGAGGACTACACGAGGCGAAACCATGGCGAGATGAACAACAACCCCTCGCACGGCAACAAGGCCGGCGGTCTGACGACGATCCTCGAGAAATCGCTGGGTGCGGCGGCCAAGGGTGGGTCGACCACGCTGAACGCGGTCTACGAGTATGCCGAGCCAGTGACCGAAAAGGGCTTCGTGTTCATGGACACGCCGGGCCTCGACCCGGTTTCGGCCACCGGCCAGGTGGCGGGCGGCGCCAACATCCTCGCCTTCACCACCGGCCGCGGCTCGGCCTATGGCTGCAAGCCGGTACCGTCCATCAAGCTCGCCACCAACACGCCGATGTTCGAACGGATGATCGAGGACATGGACCTCAACTGCGGCGACATCCTCGCCGGCGTGTCCGTGGAGGAAAAGGGAAAGCAGATCTTCGACGAGATCATCGCGGTTTCGTCGGGCAAGCATACCAGGTCCGAAGAGCTCGGCTACGGCGACAACGAATTCGTGCCCTGGCAGATCGGCGCGACGTTCTGATGCCAACGGGCCGCCGCCGACTGGCGGTGCCATTGACTTTCCGGCCGCGTCGCCTACTTTCTGAGCATGACTAGGCACCGGCACATTCCCGTTTCTTTCGTCCTGCGGACCCGATCCGCAGGCGTTCTGCTGCCCTAAGTCCGAGCGCTCGCGCCCCGCGGACTTAGGGGCAAGACGTCGACCGCAAGCCGGTCCGTCACACGGCGCATCATCCACAACCAAACTACACGAGCTGCGACGCGCCACGGGCTGCGCGCGGCTA
>JAJFMR010000256.1 GCA_020696915.1 Rhizobiaceae bacterium
TGCCAGTCGAGCGCGATCGGCCCGAAGGTTTCGACGGTGACCCGCACGATCAGCGCCATCGCGGCCATCTTCGGTGCGGCGGCCATGAACGCGGTGACCGGCGTCGGGGCACCCTCGTAGACGTCGGGTGTCCACATGTGGAACGGCACTGCCGAGATCTTGAACGCCAGGCCGGCAAGCACGAACACCAGCCCGAACACCAGCCCAAGCTGCCGCTCCGCCGAACCGAGCGCGGCCGCTATCTCCGGAAAGCCGGTGTTTCCGGTGTAGCCGTAGACGAGCGAGATGCCGTAGAGCAGGATGCCCGAGGAAAGCGATCCGAGCACGAAATATTTGAGCCCGGCCTCGCTAGAGCGCAGCTCGTCGCGGTTGATAGCCGCCAGCACATAGATGGCCAGCGACTGCAGTTCGAGCGCGAGATAGAGCGAGATCATGTCGTTGGCCGAGATCATCAGGAGCATGCCCGACGTGGCCAGGAGCATGAGCACCGGAAGCTCGAATCTGTCGAACTTCTCCGCCGTCGCGAAGCCGACCGACATCATGAGCGTGGCCGCCGACCCGACGATTGCCAAAACCTTCATGAACCTCGCGAACGGGTCGGAGATGAAGCCGCCGCCGAATGCGATGCCGTCGCCGGTGAACGCGAGCAGCCAGCCCCCGGAGAGCACCAGGATCAGGACCGACAGGCCAGTCACCATCCTGAAGGCGTGCTCCCGCGAATAAACGCCGACCATCAGCAGCGCCAGCAAGATCGGCGCCGGGTAAAAGCCGAAGAAGACGACGAGCGCGATCAGCGGGTAGAGGATCGCCTTTTCGCGTCCGGACAGGTCGAGCATCGTCCTGAGACCGTCCTTGGTCAGCGCCCCGAAGATCACCCTGCGGTAGAGCCACAGCGCGTAAGCCGCCGACAGGATCACGCCGGTGGTCGCAAACAGCGCCACCCATGTGTTGACCCGAAAGGCGCCGAGCAGCGTCAGGAACTCGCCGATGAAGCCGGAGGTGCCCGGCAGTCCGACATTCGCCAGCGTGAACACCATGAGCGCCACCGCGTATTTCGGCATGTTGTTGACGAGCCCGCCATAGGCGGCGATCTCGCGCGTGTGCAGGCGGTCGTAGATGACGCCGACGCACAGGAAGAGCGCGCCGGAGACCAGCCCGTGAGACAGCATCTGGAAGATCGCGCCCTGGATGCCTTCCTGGTTCATGGCGAAAGCGCCCATCGTCACGAAGCCCATATGGGCAACGGACGAATAG
The DNA here is from genome assembly GCA_020696915.1 of Rhizobiaceae bacterium. GTDB lineage: Bacteria > Pseudomonadota > Alphaproteobacteria > Rhizobiales > Rhizobiaceae > JAJFMR01. The sequence continues at coordinate 1,255 of JAJFMR010000256.1, forward strand.
GCGATCAGCTTTTTCATGTCCTCCTGCATCAATGCGACCAGCGAGGTGTAGATGATGGCGACCACCGACAGCGCGAATACCAACGGCGCGAAGTCGGCCGAGGCGAGCGGGAACATCGGCAGCGAAAAGCGCAGGAATCCGTAGCCGCCCATCTTCAGAAGAATACCGGCCAGGATGACCGAGCCGGCGGTCGGGGCCTCGACATGGGCGTCCGGGAGCCAGGTGTGCACCGGCCACATCGGCATCTTCACGGCAAAGGAGGCGAAGAAGGCGAGCCATAGCCACGGCTGCATCGCCGCCGGGAAGTCATGCGTCAGCAGCGTCGGAATGTCGGTGGTGCCGGATTGATAGAGCATCGCCATCATGGCGAGCAGCATCAAAACGGAACCAAGCAGCGTGTAGAGGAAGAACTTGAAGCTCGCATAGACGCGCCTTTTGCCGCCCCACACGCCGATGATGATGAACATCGGGATCAGGCCGCCCTCGAAGAACACGTAGAACAGCAGGAGGTCGAGGGCCGTGAACACGCCGATCATCAGCGTCTCGAGCAGCAGGAAGGCGATCATGTACTCCTTGAGCCGCGTCTGGATGGATTCCCAGCTTGCCAGGATGCAGAGCGGCATCAGGAAGGTGGTGAGGATCACGAACAGGACGGATATGCCGTCGACTCCGACGTGATAGGAAATGCCCGAATCCAGCCAGTCCAGCTTCTCCACGAACTGGAACCCCGGGTCGGCGTTGTCGAAACCTGCCCAGATGAAGAGCGACAGCACGAAAGTGACGATCGTGGTCAGCAACGCGGTGTTGCGGATGTAGCGCCGGGCACTGTCGCCCTCGTCGCGGGTCACCAGGATCAGCGCCGCACCGACCAGCGGCAAAAATGTTACCAGCGAGAGGATCGGGACTCCCGACAGCATCAGAGCGGCCCCCCGAACATCATCCAGGTGACGAGCGCCGCGACGCCGATCAGCATGACGAAGGCGTAGTGATAGAGATAGCCGGTCTGCAGCCTGACCACCCGGTTGGTCACGTCGATCACCCGCGCCGAGATGCCGTCCGGGCCAAGCCCGTCGATGAGCCGGCCGTCGCCGGACTTCCACAGGAAGGTTCCGAGCCGCTTGGCGGGCCTCACGAACAACCAGTCGAAGAGCTCGTCGAAATACCACTTGTTGAGGAGGAACCGGTAGAGCGAGCCGTGGTATCTGGCGAGGTTCCGCGGCGTTTCGGGCGAACGGATGTAGAACTGGTAGGACACTCCGAGGCCGATCAGCATGGCCAGAAAGGGCGCCAGTTTCACCCCGAAAGGCACCTCATGGATATCATGCAGGATGTGGTTGTCGGGCAACGTGAAGAGCGCCGTCTTCCAGAAGGATGCATACGCCTCGCCGATGAACGGCTCGAAAAACACGACGCCCGCGAAGAGCGCGCCGGCCGCCAGGATGAACAGGGGCACCAGCATGACCATCGGCGATTCGTGCACATGGTGCATGACGTCGTGGCCCGCGCGCGGAGTGCCGTGGAAGGTCATGAAGATCAGCCGCCAGGAATAGAAGCTGGTGAAGCAGGCGGCGAGGACGAGCAGGATAAACGCAAAGCCGGCCATCGCATTGTGGCCGACAAAGGCGCCTTCGATGATGGCGTCCTTGGAAAAGAAGCCCGCCGTGCCGATGATCGTGCCGGGGATGCCGACGCCGGTCAGCGCCAGGGTACCGATGATCATCATCCAGTAAGTGTACGGGATCAGGGTCCTCAGTCCGCCCATCCTGCGCATGTCCTGCTCGTCGGAGACGGCATGGATGACCGAGCCGGAGCCGAGGAACAGCAGCGCCTTGAAGAAGGCGTGCGTGAACAGATGGAAGATCGCCGCGGAATAGAAACCCAGGCCGAGCGCCACGAACATGTAGCCGAGCTGCGAGCAGGTCGAATAGGCGATGACCCGCTTGATGTCGTTCTGGACGAGGCCGACGGTGGCCGCGAAGAACGCCGTGAAGGCGCCAACGAAGATCACCACGGTCAGAGCCGAATGCGACAGCTCGAAGAGCGGCGACAGCCGTGCCAGCATGAACACCCCGGCCGTCACCATGGTCGCCGCATGGATGAGAGCCGAGACCGGTGTCGGACCCTCCATGGCGTCCGGCAGCCAGGTGTGCAGCGGCACCTGCGCCGACTTGCCCATGGCACCCATGAAGAGCAGGAGGCACACCACGGTGAGCGCCGCCTGGCGGTCTAGGGAGTAGCCGAGGAAATTCAGCACCGCCTCGCCGCCCTGGCCGGCCGCCGCTGCCTCGGCGGCCGGCAGGTAGGCAGCGGCGTTGGCGAAGATCGTGTCGAGCTGGACCGAGCCGAACAGCACGAAGACCCCGAAAATGCCGAGCAGGAAGCCGAAATCGCCGATCCGGTTGACCACGAAGGCCTTGATCGCCGCCGCATTCGCGGAAGGCTTCTTGTACCAGAAACCGATCAGCAGATAGGAGGCGAGGCCTACCCCCTCCCAGCCGAAGAACATCTGGACGAGGTTATCGGCCGTCACCAGCATCAGCATTGCGAAGGTGAAGAGGGACAGATAGGCGAAGAAGCGCGGGCGGTCGGGATCGTGATGCATGTAACCGACAGAATAGATATGGACCAGCGCCGACACGGTGTTGACCACCACCAGCATGACGACCGTCAGCGTGTCGACCCGCAGCGCCCAGTCGGCCTGCAGGCTGCCTGACTCGATGAAGCGCATCACCGGAACGGTGAATGTTTCGGCATCGCCGAAGCCCACCGAGAAAAACGCCACCCAGGAGAGCAGCGCGGCGATCACCATGAAGCCGCAGGTGATGTATTCGGATGCCTTGGCGCCGAGCGGCGTGCCGAACAGGCCGACGACGAGGAAGCCGAGAAGCGGTAGGGCGACGATTGCCTGATACATGGTGTCGTTCCGTCAGCCCTTCATCATGTTCACGTCTTCGACGGCGATCGAGCCGCGGTTGCGGAAGAAGACGACCAGGATGGCGAGCCCGATGGCCGCTTCCGCCGCGGCGACGGTGAGCACGAACAGCGCGAACACCTGCCCGACCAGATCTCCGAGCGCCGCCGAGAAGGCCACGAAGTTGATGTTGACCGAGAGCAGGATGAGCTCGATCGACATCAGCATGACGATGACGTTCTTCCTGTTCAGGAAAATGCCGAAGACGCCGATGGTGAACAGCACGGCCGAAACGGTGAGGAAATGCGAGATACCGACCGTCATCAGATACCCCTGCCCGTTTCGACCTTCTTGATCTCGATTGCCGTCGCCGCCGTTCGCCGCACTTGTGCGCCGATGTCCTGCCGCCTGACGCCCTGCCTGTGCCGCAGCGTCAGCACGATGGCGCCGATCATGGCGACCAGGAGCACCAGGCCGGCGATCTGAAAGAAATAGATGTAGTCCGTGTAGAGGATGTCGCCGAGCGCGGCGGTATTGCTGCGGGCGGCGAGGTCGGGCATCGGGGCGGAGATCGAGGACGCCAGCTGCGGCGCGAAGGCATAGCCGGCGCCGACGACGACGAGTTCCGCGGCCAGCACCAGGCCGACGATCGCGCCGACCGGCGCATAGCGCAGCGCGCCGCTCCTGAGCGCCGCGAAGTCGACGTCGAGCATCATCACGACGAAGAGGAAGAGCACGGCCACGGCGCCGACATAGACGATCAGCAGGATCATCGCCAGGAACTCGGCGCCGGCGAGCAGGAACAATCCCGCCGCGTTGACGAAGGTGAGGATCAGATAGAGCACCGAATGCACGGGGTTGCGGGCCGAAATGACCATGAAGGCCGCCGCCACCGTTATCAGGGCGAACAGATGGAAGAAGATCGCCTCTAGTCCGTTCAGCATGGGATCGTCCCGGTTACTGGCAGGCGGACCGCGAGGCGGGCTGCCCGGATGTGGTCCCCGCTCCCCTCGGCCGCAGCGCCCGCGTGCTCCTTACACCGGCCGGCGCCGAAAGCAACGCGCCTGCCGCTGCACTCTGATGTTTTCGCACCGGGAGGAAACCCGGGAAGCGGATTGTCGTCTTCAGACCCGATGTGGCGTCCGGGCCCGTTCCCCTTCCACCAGGCTCCGGCCAGGTCCAGGCGAGCCGCACGCCCGTTCTATCTGTATGGTGCATCCATCTCGATGTTGCGCGCGATCTCCCGCTCCCAGCGGTCGCCGTTGGCGAGAAGCTTGTCCTTGTCGTAGTAGAGCTC
>JAJFMR010000257.1 GCA_020696915.1 Rhizobiaceae bacterium
TGCAGGACAAGGTACGCCTGGAAGTCGGCTACGCCCTGGAGGGCGTCCTGTCCGACGTGGTCGTGGCCTATCTCGAGGAGCGTCAGATGGTGCCGTTCTTCCAGGCCGATCGCGTCGGCGACGGCATCCTGGCCACTACGGAATTGCTGGTCGAGTACGTCCAGGGCGATGCAGCCGCAGATTCGATCGAGGCAGCTTCAGGCGTGGCAGGCTCCGGCGGTGCCGGAGCAACCGCCGTAGCGCGGATCGGCAAGCCGCTGAAACCGGGTCGGGAGAAAGCCGGCCCCGTGCGCGCGGCGGGCGGGCGGCCGGTCGAAACGCTGGACGCATATTTCGATGCCATGGGAGACCGCGACGGCCGAAAGCAGCTTGACCTCTACAGCGAAGCCACCCGGCAGATGCTCAAGGATTGGGTCATGACCCCGGCCCAGATGGACAATGTTCTGCGCACCTACCGAAGCTGCAGGTCCGAGACGCCAAAGATCTCTTCCGGCGGCTCCCACGCTGTCATTCGCTACCCGGCGACGGAGCGTCGCTGCTCGCCCTGGTTGTTCGTGCTCGAGGACGGGGCATGGAAGCTCGATTTCGTGGTCATGCAGCAGGCCGTCCGGTTCGGAAGGGACAATTCCTGGCGCTTTGCTGGGGGTCTGCCGGGACCATACGCCTTCGCATTTCAGGATTGGACGTTTGACCGGCACGGCTTTCCGGAAAGCCGTTAGAGCGGCAACGAGACCCCCCGATCCGGTTTCGCCGCTTCTTTCTTGCTGGTTGCGTCAGGTGCCAAGAGCCGGCGACTCAGGAAGACCGGCTCGTGCAGCGAGGCTGGAAAACTCATGGGCGGCCCATCTTCATGTCATCTGAGGCTGAATATGGGCGGCACATTGTACGAGGAGCAACGCGGCTGGCGGCAGGACGCGTTCGCATCGGCGCATTCCGCCCGGCGCTTTCAGGCCACGTCAAGCACGATCTTGCCGATGTGCTCGCCGGCCTCCATGCGCTCATGTGCCCGCCATGCCTGCTCGAGCGGGAAGATCATATCCAGCACCGGACCTATCCGCCGCATGGCGAGCAGCGGCCAGACCCTGGCTTCCAGTGCGGCGGCCAGTTCGCCCTTGAAGCCGACCGTACGGGGCCTGAGCGTCGAGCCCGTGTGGGTGAGGCGCTTCACCATCAGCCGCGCAAAGTCGGTGCTGGCGACCGCCCCGCCCTGCGTCGCGATCTGCACGATGCGGCCGTCGACCGCCGCGGCCGCGTAGTTGCGGGCCACATAGTCGCCCCCCACCATGTCCAGGATGACGTCGGCGCCCTTGCCGCCGGTGGCATCCTTCACCGCAACGACAAAATCCTCCTCGCGATAATTGACGGCCCGCTCAGCCCCGAGCTTGACGCAGACGGCGCATTTTTCGGCCGATCCGGCCGTGGCGATCACCTTCGACCCGAACGCGCTGGCGAGCTGGATGGCAGTGGTGCCTATCCCGGAAGAGCCGCCGTGGACGAGCAGCGTTTCGCCCGGCGCGAGGCCGCCGCGCTGGAAGACGTTGTGCCAGACCGTGAAGAAGGTCTCCGGCAGTGCCGCCGCCTCGGTATGGGTGAAGCCGTGCGGAACGGGGAGCGCATTGGTTCCGTGCACGACGACATATTCGGCATAGCCGCCGCCGGCGGCAAGCGCGCAGACCTGGTCGCCGGCACGCCAGCGTTCGACGCCGTTGCCGGTTGCCGCCACATCGCCGGCGACTTCGAGGCCGGGGAGATCGGAGGCGCCCGGCGGCGGCGGATAGGCGCCCTTGCGCTGCTGCACGTCGGGCCGGTTCACGCCTGCGGCGCGAACGCGGATGAGGATTTCTCCCTCGGCGGGGACCGGAACGGCACGCTTCTCCGGCCTGAGCACGCGCGGACCCCCGGGCGCCGATATCGCCACTGCGGTCATCGTTTCTGGAATGGCGGATTCGACTGACATCGCTTGCTCCCCGGCTTTCTGCAGACATTGTTCCTGCCGGGCGACTATGTATGCTGTCGGTCCCGTCATGCAAAGCGGAGGACGCCGATGGCCCTGTTCGACGACGAACCGCTGAAGAAAGCAAGGCCCCACGAGATCGGCCAGGATCTGTCGCTGCTGTCCGTCACAGAGTTGACGGATCGCATCGCATTGCTGCGCGAAGAGATCGCGAGGCTGGAGAACGAGCTGCTGTCCAAGGGCGCCACCAGGACGGCAGCCGAAAAGCTGTTCCGCCCGTCGTGATCGCCTGGCGGCATGCTGACCGGGTCGACCTGCAATCTCCAGTAGCTTTCGGACACGGATAGCGGACAGCCCATGCTTGCCACCTACCGGCCCATCCTGTCGCTGCTGCGCGGCACTGCCTTTCTGCTCGCCGCCTCCGGTCTCCACGGCCTGCTCCTGCCGTTGCGCGGGCAGCTGGAAGGTTTCTCCACCACCTCGCTCGGGCTGCTGGGAACCGCCTGGGCCGGCGGCTTCGTCGCCGGCTGCTTCTTTGCTCCGCGACTGGTGCGGCGGGCCGGCCATGTCCGGGCCTTCGGCGCCTTCGCCGCATCCGGGGCGATCATCGCGCTGACCAGCGGCCTGATGATCGGCGAGGCAATCTGGATCGTGCTGCGCGCCTTCACCGGCTTCGTCATGGCCGGCGCCTTCATGGTGATCGAAAGCTGGCTGAACGAGAAGGCGACCAACGAGAACCGCGGTACCGTGTTCGGTCTCTACATGATGGTCACCTATGCTTCGATCATGGCCGGACAGATGGTCGTCGCGGCCGGCGACGTCGCTTCGGCTTCACTGTTCATGGTGACCGGCATTCTGTTTTGTGTTTCGCTGCTGCCGACAGCGGTGTCGACGGCCGCCCATCCGAAACCGCTCCAGAACGTGTCGCTCGACATCAGGGCGCTCTATGCCAACTCGCCGGTCGCCTCCGTCGCCTGCCTGCTGATCGGCGTTGCCAATGGCGCCTGGGGGACGCTCGGCGCCGTCTACGGAGCCCGCATCGGCATCTCGACTGCCCAGATCGCGCTGATGATGAGCCTGGTCGTGATGGCGGGTGCGGCCATGCAGATGCCGGCCGGCCGGATATCCGACATGACCGACCGTCGTTACGTGCTCGTCGGCGCGTCGCTTGCCTGCGCGTTGGCCGGTATCCTCATATTCTTCCTGACGCCCCGCGCCGGCACCCTGGTGATCGCGATGACTGCGGCCTATGGAGCCTTCGCCTACACGCTCTATTCGATCGCCGTGGCGCATGCCAACGATCACGCGAATCCGGAGGAATTCGTCAAGGTCTCCGGCGGACTGCTCCTCCTCTACGGGTTCGGCACGATGATCGGTCCGGTGCTCGGCGCCGTGCTGATGGGCCGGATGCGCCCCGAAAGCCTGTTTCTGGCGACGGCGCTGCCGCACGCGCTGCTGGTCGGCTACACGATGCTGCGCATCTCGCGGCGCGCGCCCGTGCCGGTCGCCGACCGCGAGGCCTTCAAGACGCTGCCGGCCGACCGCGGGGTCACGCCGGAAGCCGGCCGGCTCGATCCCCGCACGCCGAAGCAGGAATAGACCAGGGGTCGGAATTGTTACGGGAGAGCGAAACCATGCTGGCCGATGCCTTCGCAGCAATCTCCGACGGGACCCGGCGCCACCTGCTCGAAGAGTTGCGGAGGGGGCCGAAAACGGTGGGACAACTGGCATCGGGGCTGCCGGTATCCAGGCCAGCCGTCTCGCAGCACTTGCGGGTTCTGCTCGATGCGGGTCTGGTCAATGCCCGTTCGGACGGCACCAGGCGCGTCTATGCCGTCTCGACGGCCGGATTCCTGGGGCTGAACATCTGGCTTGATCAGTTCTGGGAAAGCTGAGCCTTCGCCTCCCTCCCCAATTTTGCAGGAGTTCAGGTGACGCCATGAGAGCGAGTTGATAGATGTGACGCATTCCGCATTGCGTGCGGCTCACAGACAAGGATTAGGGACCGGGATGTTCGAGAAGGGTCATTCGCGCTGCTGCGGCCTGCCGCTGCTGCTGGTCTTTCTCGTTCTGGCGCCCGACCTTCATGCGGCTCCCGCCTGCAAGAGCGATCCGGCAGCCGGTGTCGACTGGCAGGAGTGCGACAAGAAGCTCATTATCCTGCGCGGCGCCAATATCAGCGGCGCCAATCTGTTCGGCGCCGATTTCACGTCGACCGATCTCAGGGAAGCGAACCTTCTGGCTTCCAATCTGGAAAAGGCCACATTGGTGCGGGCGTCGCTTGCCGGGGCGAGCGCCCGCGGCGCCAATTTCAACAGGATCGAAGCGTACCGGACCGACTTCAAGGAAATCGACGCCGAAGGCGCTACCTTCACCAGTGCCGAAATGCAGCGCTCGGTCCTGCATGGCGCAAATCTGGTCAACGCAGACTTCACGAAGGCGGAACTCGGACGCGCGGAATTCCAGAAGGCAACCATCACCGGCACCCGCTTCTCGCTCGCCAACCTCGCCCGGGTCGATTTCCGGGGCACCGAGTTCACCGGACCGCTCGACTTCGAAAACGCGTTCTTCTTCCTCACCCGGATCGAAAGCCTCGACCTCTCCGAGGCCAAGGGGCTGGCGCAATGGCAGATCGACATGGCGTGCGGCGATGCCGAGACGAAACTTCCGGCAGGCCTTACCGTACCGGCCTCCTGGCCCTGCAAATTCGAGAACGACTGAGCGTCCGTTCGAGCGGAGGGCTGCAAGCCGCTCCTCGGCACCGCCCGGGTCACGAACAAAAAAGCCCGCCTGACGGCGGGCTTTCTCGGGTGGGCGGGAACTTCGCTTACATCGTCAGGCCGGCATACCGGTTCTTGAATTTCGACAGGCGACCGCCGCGGTCGACCAGGTTCTGCTGGCCGCCGGTCCATGCCGGATGCGTGTTCGGATCG
>JAJFMR010000258.1 GCA_020696915.1 Rhizobiaceae bacterium
GAAGTTGTCGGGGTCGTACTTCGCCTTGATCCGCGCCAGGCGCTCATACTTCTCCGGCCCGTAAGCCGCACGCACCCGCTCCTCGCCTTCCTCTCCAAGAAAGTTGACGTACACACCTGTCCCGAACGACTGCGTGGCCTCGAAAACCCGACGCACCCACGCGATCTGCGCCGCGTCGGTCCTGGGATCTGACCAGACCGCGTCGATGTGGAGGGCGTGCTCGGCGGCGCGATCCTCGAACGCGGAGTCGGCGGGCGAGCGGCGACGAATTGCGCCGCCGAGGTGGAACATTATGGTGTAGGCCTGCGGTGATGGCGCCGCCCAGGCGTGCCTGATGAGCGCGTCGATCGCGGCGTCACTGAGCGCCGGCAGATAGTGTGACTTCCAGTAGTAGCGCAGCCCGTGGGGAACACCGGCATCGAGCATGCCCTGATGCTCGACGTAGGGTTTGGGCTCGACCAGGTCGATCAGCGGCTCGGCGAGGCTCCGCAGAGGGGCGAGCACGGTTTCGCCCTTGGCAAGGTCGCCCGCAAAGCAGACGGCGAGCATCACGACCGGACGGCCGTGCAGGTCCTCGGGCAGGAAGGGCGCCGGCGGCGCCTTGAGCAGGATGACGATGGTCGTGAGTTCCTCAGGCGCGCCCGCGACGCAGTCACGGTAGGACCGAAGCACCTCGCCGGCCCGCTCGGCCGGATAAAGCACCGCGCCGGCCAGGACCTCGGGTCCCACGGAGTGCAGGCGATACTCGAAATGGGTCACGATGCCGAAGTTGCCGCCACCTCCCTGCAAGGACCAGAAGAGGTCGGCGTGGCTGTCCGGGCTTGCGCGGATGAGCATCCCTTCGGCGGTCACCACCTCGCACGCGACGAGGTTGTCGCAGGCGAGCCCATGCTTGCGCATCAGCCAGCCGAGGCCGCCACCAAGTGTGAGCCCGGCGATGCCGGTATGGGTCACAATGCCTCCGGGCGTGGCGAGACCGCAGGCTTGCGTTGCGGCGTCGAGCTCCCCCCAAAGCAGCCCTGGCTCTGCTCCGACGGTGCGCCTGTCGCGGTCGATCTCGATTCCTTTCATGGCCGAGAGGTCGATCACGATGCCGCGATCGCACACTGCATTGCCAGCGACGTTGTGGCCGCCGCCGCGGACTGCCACGAGCAGCCTGTGCTCGCGCGCGAAACGCACCGCCTGGATGACGTCGGCGGTCCGTTCACAGCGCGCGATCAACGCGGGTCGTCGGTCGACAACGCCGTTCCAAATCGCGCGAGCCTGGTCGTAGTCGGGCGCGTCCGGCCCGATCACGCGACCGTGAAGGCCGGCGGCGAATGCATCGAGACCATCTACGCTGGTCCTCGGGGCTCGAGTGATCGTGGGATTGCTCATGGTTCTACTCCCGATAATGCCTCCCCTTCGAGGCTTGTGTGACTACCGCAGGGAGTTTCCCGAGGGGGGCGCCGATCGCAAGTTCAAGATCTGAACTGGCTTGCCGTTTTCCGCACGCGTATGGTGGTGGCATGAAGGGGTATGGCCAATTTTGTCCGGTCGCCAAGGCGGCGGAAGTCCTCGCGGAGCGATGGACGCCGCTGGTGTTGCGCGAGCTGACCTGCGGCAGCACGCACTTCAACGACCTGCGGCGCGGCGTGCCGCTGATGTCGTCATCGCTGCTCTCGCAACGCCTCAAATTCCTGGAACGGCAAGGTGTGATTGAAAGGCGCACGGCAGGTTCAGGTCGGGGCTCCGAGTACCAGCTGACCGATGCCGGGCGCGAGTTGGAGCCAGTGATCAGGACGATGGGTGAATGGGGCGCACGCTGGGTGCGCAGCCAGCTGGGTCCCGGGGATCTGGATGTTGGATTGCTGATGTGGGACATGCACCGCAGCGTCAGGCCCGAAAACTTCCCGCGCCGTCGCGCCGTGGTCGCGTTCGAGTTCACCGACGTGCCCCGCAACAAATGCCATTGGTGGCTGGTGTGCGAGGGGAATGAGGCAGACCTGTGCATGACCGACCCGGGCTTCGAGGTCGACCTGTTCATCGCAACCGACGTGCGCACCATGACCGCGGTGTGGATGGGCGACATCTTGCTTGAATCGGCCATCGCGTCGGGAGCGCTCGAGGCGCACGGCCCGACGGATCTGCGCCGGCGTCTAAAGGACTGGCTCGGCCTCAGCGCGTTCGCGCCGGTCAAGAGCCGGCGGCCGGCGCTCGCCAAGGCCTGATCAGCCCGGGAACTGGCAGGACCCGCTCAGGCGAACCGCGGGACCGCTGCTGGCAGCCCCCCTGACGCCGGCACCTCCACTTCAGCAATGCGAAAGGCTGCAGGGTGTCAACATACAAGAGCCGGGCATCTTGTATGTTGACTTCGGTTGCACGGCCGGATCGTTCGATGATAGGCCTGCCCCGCCTCCGGAATCGGCATTGCAGGGGAGCCTTCATGCGAGAACGTCTCTCGGACCGCAGCCTCGCCTTGCTTCCGGCTGGTGTCGCGCGGCCGGCCTATGACAGGTCGAACATCGTCCCGGGCATCGTCCACCTCGGGGTCGGCGCATTCCATCGCGCCCACCAGGCGGCCTATATCGACGAGTGCCTGGCAGCCGGGGAAACCGACTGGGGCATTGTCGGCGCATCGCTGCAAAGTCCCGCCACCCATGACGCGCTGGCGCCGCAAGACGGGCTCTACACGCTGGCCGCTCGCGGCAACGACGGCGAGAGGCTCAGCGTCATCGGCTCGATCAGTTCCGTGCTGGTGGCGCCGCGTGACCCGGCCGCACTGCTCGATGCACTCTGCAACCCGCGCACCCGCATAGTGACGCTGACGATTACCGAGAAGGCATATCTGAGGGATGCCGCCGGTAACCTCGATGCGGCGAACCCGGCGATTGTCGCCGACCTTGTGGCGCCCGGCACTCCACGTACTGCGCATGGCTTCCTCGTCGAGGCGCTGGCTCGCCGCCGCGCCGCCGGAAGCGAGCCGTTCACCGTCGTCAGTTGCGACAACCTGCCCTCGAACGGCGCGACGCTGCATCGCCTGCTGGTCGCATTCGCGGCGCTTCGCGACCCCGGCCTCGCCCACCATGTCGCCGAGGAGGTCGCCTGCCCATCCACCATGGTCGACCGCATCGTGCCGGCGACGACGGATGCGGACCGCGCCGGCATCACCGAAAAGCTCGGCGTCGAGGACGCATGGCCGGTGGTCACCGAACCGTTCCGGCAGTGGGTGGTCGAAGATGTGTTCCCGGCGGGACGGCCCTCCTGGGAAAGGTCGGGCGTAACGATGGTAAGGGACGTCGGGCCGTTCGAGGAGATGAAGCTCAGGCTGCTCAACGGCTCGCACTCCTCGATGGCCTATCTCGGGCTGCTTTCGGGACACGAGACGGTGTCGTCCGCCTTTGCCGACCCGGCAATCAATGGCTTCGTGCAGTCCTTGTGGGCAGAAGCGATCCCGACCCTGCCCGGCAACGCGGGGCTCGACCCGCAGCGCTATACGAGCGAACTTGCTTCCCGCTACGCCAACACCGCGCTCGTCCATCGCACCGCACAGATCGCCAATGACGGCAGCCAGAAACTGCCGCAGCGCATCGTCGCCGCGGCGCTCGACCGCCTGCGGGCCGGCGCCCCGGCCGGCCACCTCGCGCTGGCGATCGCTGCCTGGATCCGCGCCGCGGAGGCGCGGGGTGAGGCGCTTCCCGCCGGCCATTTTACCGATCCGCTGGACGAGCGGCTCGGTGCCGTCGCGGCTTCGCGAACATCAGCACCCGAGACGGTCGCGGCGATTTTCTCGCTGGCGGGTTTTGCCAGGGGAAACCCGCACCGTACCGATCTCGAAGCCCTCGCCGCCGGGCATCTCGACACGCTACGCGGGCCAAACGGCATTGCCGCCGCTCTCTCTTCCCTGGCATCAGGAGCATCCCCGTCGTGAAACAGACCTGGCGCTGGTTCGGCCCCGATGATTCCGTCACGCTCGCCCATGTCCGCCAGGCGGGTGCGGCCGGCATCGTCACGGCACTTCACCACCTGAACGATGGACGGCCATGGCCGGCCGACGAGATTGGCAAGCGCAAGGCGGTGATCGAAGCGGCCGGCCTCGAATGGTCGGTCGTCGAAAGCGTCATCGTCCACGAAGACATCAAGACCCGAAGCGGTCGCTTTCGCGAACTTATCGACAATTACAAGGCCTCCATCCGGGCGCTGGCGGCCGCCGGCGTCGGCACCATCTGCTATAATTTCATGGCCATAACCGACTGGACGCGAACCGATCTCGACTATCCGATGTGGCATGGCGGCACGGCGCTGAGGTTCGACATCGTCGATTTCTGCGCCTACGATCTGCTTGTGCTGAAGCGCCCAGGCGCCGAGGCCGACCATCCCGCGGCGCGCATCGAAGCGGCCCGTCGCCGGCTGGATTCGATGAGCGAGGGCGACCTCGCCAGGCTCGAGAAGAACCTGATCGGCTGGGTGCCAGCGCGCGAGTTCATCTTCGATCGCGAGAGTTTCCGCCGGGCGCTCGATGTCTACGGCGACATGACGGCCGACGGTCTGAGGGAAAGCCTGGTTTCATTCCTGCGGGAGGTCGTTCCGGTCGCCGAGGAGGTCGGCGTCAAAATGGCGATCCATCCCGACGACCCTCCCTTCCCCATCTTCGGCCTGCCGCGCGTCGTGTCGAGCGCCGCCGACGCCGCCGCCATCCTCGAAGCGTGCCCCTCGCCGGTCAACGGGCTGACGCTCTGCACCGGCTCTTATGGAGCGGGGGCCCACAACGACCTCGTTGCCATGGCAAAACGCTTCGCCGGGAACGTCCATTTCGCGCATCTTCGCAATGTGAAACGGGAGCCGGACGGATCCTTCCACGAGGCCGAGCATCTCGAGGGCGACACCGACATGGTCG
>JAJFMR010000014.1 GCA_020696915.1 Rhizobiaceae bacterium
AAATAGAAGAAATGATAGCCGAAAAGCCCTGCTATTCCGATGATCCAGACCTGCGGCGGGACGGCAGCGGCCGGGCGGGCCGGCCGCGTCAGACCACGCCAGGTGAGCCCGACCGTCGAGCCGATGGCGAAAGTGAGCGCCGAAAGCAGAAAGGGCGGAACGTCGCCGGATGCGTCGGTCAACAATGCGAGCAGCGCCCACATCGCGACCGCGCTGAAGCCGATCAGCGTTGCCTGCCTCATCTACGCCTGGAACCTCAATCCGAAGTGGCGACCCGCCGCGCGCGCATCGTGATCGTCCCGATCTCGGTGCCGATCGTGGCATGGACCGGCGCATATATGCCGGTTCCGTCGAGTTCGGCAAACACCACCGTCATCCGGCTCCTGTTCCTGAGGAATTCCAGGGCGCGCTTGTCCTTCCGGTATCCCGACACCGGGATGAAGCCCAGGCGGCAGGTCACCGTCGGCGCTTCGGACCCGGAACCCTCGTCGGCAGAAACGAAGCTGAGCTTGAGATCGGCGCGCAATTCACCGTCGAAGAGCCTTACCGTTCGGCCGCACACGGCTTCCGGGCCGCCGGCCTTGATGAGCAGCGCCGCCATCGGATCGGCGACCGCCCTGAGATCGCCGGGACCAAGCGGCACCCAGTTGCGCCGCTTCCTCGGCGGCGGGACGGTGGTCACCTTGGCGACACTGCCGCCCTTGAAGCGTATGTCGACGATCCCCTTCTTCTTCCCCGAGACGTAGTCGGCGCGGAAATGATGCGGCCGCGCAACCTCGCCCGCGAAAGTTCCCGAGGCTGAAACCGTCCCCCGCGTGTCGTCGAGGATTCTCGCCAGGCCGGCGCTCGCAACGCTGCCCTCGACGGAATATGATTTCGCGTCGATGCGGCTGTCGAAGGTCGCCCGCGCCACCGGCAGGCCGAGGAAAGACAGCGAATACTCTCCCCGATAGAGCTTCGGCTTCGCTGCTGCCCGGTCCGGTGCGACCAAAAGGGCGCAGGCGAGGCAAAGCAGAAGGAACCGCAGGACTTGCATTGGCGAACCTGAATTCTGGATCGGAAGCTGCAGGGCAGCACGCGTTACCGCCAGCGGGGCGGCTCCGGCGAAAGCGTCGCCGTCAAGCTTCATGAGCGATTCCGGTTATTCTGTGAAAGGCGGCGCGCCCGAGTGCCGCTCCGGTACAAGGGGAAGTGCCGCGCTTGACGCACGTGGCAAATGACACTATGGAACCCCGACTTTTCCAAGGGCCGCCTGACGAAGCCGCGCGCCGTTTTCGGCGCGGCGGCTCATGGCCTGTTTTCGAGACTGAAGGTAGTGGAAAAAAATGTCCCGTGCTTGTGAGCTGACCGGCAAGTCCGTCATGTCCGGCAACAATGTAAGTCACGCCAACAACAAGACCAAGCGCCGGTTCTTGCCCAATCTTGTCAAGGTGACACTGATCTCCGAAGCGCTGAACCAGAACGTGCGGCTGCGCATTTCGGCCAACGCGCTGCGCTCGGTCGAGCATCGCGGCGGTCTCGACGCCTTCCTGGCCAAGGCCGACGAGGCGGAGCTTTCGCAGCGCGCGCGGCTCCTGAAGAAGCAGATCGCCAGGAAGTCCGCGGAGCAGGCGGCCGCCTGAAGCGTCGTCGACGGGCAGGCAGCCCCCGCGCTGCGCGCTACCCGGCTGGTTCCATCACCCAGGATAAAAAAATGCCCCGCTTTGCCGCTTGCCTTCCCTTCGTGGCGGCGATGGCGCTTGTCGTCGTCGCATCCAACGTGCTCGTGCAGTTTCCCGTCCATTGGCAGGTCGGGCGGCTGGCGCTCGCCGACATCCTGACCTGGGGCGCGTTCACCTATCCCTTCGCCTTCCTGGTGACCGACCTCGCGAACCGCCGCTACGGGCCGCGGGCGGCGCGAGGCATCGTCTTCGTCGGTTTCGTGCTTGCGGTGGCCTGTTCGATGGTGCTGCCGCCGCTTCTCTACGGGGCGGGGCTCATTACCTTCGAGACTACCGCCGACCGCCTGGTGCGGATCGCACTCGCCTCCGGCGCCGCGTTCCTGACTGCACAACTGCTCGACGTCGGCGTGTTCAACCGGCTGCGCCGCCGCTCCTGGTGGCGGGCGCCGGTATTCGGCTCGCTGGCCGGCTCGGTGGTCGACACCGCGATCTTCTTCAGCGCCGCCTTCGCGCCGGCGTTTGCGGTTCTTGGGCCGAACGATGCATTTGCGCTCGAGCCTGCGCCGCTGGCCGGATTCCTGCCGTTGGAGACGGCGCGCTGGGTGTCCTGGGCCATCGGTGATCTCGGCGTCAAGCTCGGCATCGCCGTCGTCGCGCTCATTCCCTACCGGCTGATCGCCGCCAGATGGGCGCAGCCGGTGTTGGCCTGAACGCCTCGGCCGGACGTGCGCTGAAACATAAGAATCTGCCGTGTGGCCCGATCGATCACCGCAACGAGCAGGCGCGGTCTCCGGCGGGCGCCGTCGGGGACCGCGGCCACGGGCCTTCGCTAGTCCTGGTGCAGGATGAATTCCAGATAGAGGCTGCGCTGCAGCAACGACTGGTTGTCGTCCGAAATCAGCGACACCATGACGGCGCCGTCGTCGCGCCGCCAGACGTCCATCCCCTCCATGTTGTCGATCTGGTAGCCCATGTCAGCCTCGATGAGGATCGGACCATCGGCCACCTTGCCCTTCTCCATGCTCGCCGCTTCGATGCGCCGGAGCCGCATGGCGACGCCGGCGGTCATGGTGAAGCTGCGCTCGAGAACGAGCAGGTCGCCGCCCGGCAGGAAGGCGCCGTCGGTGATGTCGAATTCGCCGTCCCGCCGAACGGCGAAGACCCCCGTTCCGGGACCCTCGACGATGGCCGCAAAGATGTTGCCGCTGGCATCGAGGCTCTTTTCGGACACCACCACCAGCCGACCCGCCTGCGGGCCGGCCGCAGCACGGGCGACCGTCTCGAAACCCCGGTTGCCGCGCAACTCGCGTGCCGGCACCAGGAAGTCGACCTCGCCCAGCGCGGGTCCCATCCCGCCGGGATCGATGCGGTATCGTGCGATCCGGTGATGGCGTTCGAAGCCGACGATGGCGATGCCGTCGGCGACTTCCAGTCCTTCGGCGTCGACCTCGGCCTTGGCCGCGCCCGCCCTGCCGGAACGGTCGAGGATCGGCGCCATCCGGAAATCCTGAATGCCGATCGGCCGTCTCTCCGCATCCCGCTCGACGGTGCCGAAGAACCAGAAGCCGGTATCGGCAATGCCGATGAAATCCGCGCCCGGGGTCAGAAACCGAAATGCCGACAGCGCCCCGAACTCGCCGGCCGGGGACGTCATTTCCAGGCCGCCGACGAATTCCAGCTGCCCGAAGCGCATGCGGCTCTCGCCGATGCGAAAACTGCCGATCGCGCGGCTGTCTATCTCGATGCGGTCCACCGGCCCCGCGGCGGCCGGCCAGGCGGCGGCAATTGCCAGATGCGCCGCGATGGCTGCCGCAGTGATGAGCCGCGCACGGAGCGAGGGCTGTCCCCGCTGGCTCACGAAGCCCGCCTCGCACCGGTGAGGCGGGGCGCGGTTTCCTCTTCGAAAAGTGCGGCGAGCTGTTCGGTCATGGCGCCGGCAAGCTCCTCGGCGTCAACGATGGTAACGGCCCGGCGGTAATAGCGCGTCACGTCGTGGCCGATGCCGATCGCCAGAAGCTCGACGGGCGAGCGCGTCTCGATCAGCTCGATCACGGCGCGCAGATGGCGCTCGAGATAGTTGCCCGGATTGACCGACAGCGTCGAATCGTCGACCGGGGCGCCGTCGGAGATCATCATCAGGATCTTGCGCTGCTCGGGACGCCCGATCAGCCTCTGATGCGCCCACAGGAGCGCCTCGCCGTCGATGTTTTCCTTGAGCAGGCCCTCGCGCATCATCAGGCCGAGGTTGCGGCGGGCCCGGCGCCACGGCGTGTCCGCGGACTTGTAGACGATGTGGCGCAGGTCGTTGAGCCGTCCCGGATTGGCCGGCTTGCCGTCCTTCAGCCATTTTTCGCGCGACTGGCCGCCCTTCCAGGCGCGCGTCGTGAAGCCGAGGATCTCGACCGAAACCCCGCAGCGCTCCAGCGTGCGGGCCAGAATGTCCGCGCAGGTCGCCGCAACGGTGATCGGGCGGCCCCGCATCGAACCGGAATTGTCGAGGAGCAGCGTCACGACGGTATCGCGGAACCTGGTGTCGCGCTCCTGCTTGAAGGACAGCGGCTGCATCGGATCGATGACCACGCGGACCAGCCGGGCAGAATCGAGGTAACCCTCCTCCAGGTCGAAATCCCAGGAACGGTTCTGCTGCGCCATCAGCCGGCGCTGCAGGCGGTTGGCGAGCCGGCCGACGACCCCCGAGAGATTGGCGAGCTGCTTGTCCAGAAAGGCGCGCAGCCGGTCCAGCTCCTCTTCCTCGCAGAGATCTTCCGCGCCGACCGTCTCGTCGAAACCGCCGGTGAACACCTTGTAGTCGACATGTTTCGGCAGGTCCGCGAAGGGGTTGTCCTTGCGCTTCGCCTCGCCGGGCATCTCGGCATCGGCGTCTTCGTCATCGGAGAATTCGTCGGCGGAAGCATCGGAGGCTTCCATCTCGCCGGCCTGCTCGTCTTCGGCCGACGCGTCCTGATCGCCGGACTGTGCCTGGTCGGCTCCGGAATCGTCCTCACCGCCCTCGTCGCTGTCCTCCTCGCCCTGTGGCTGCGGGTCGTCGCTGTCCTCCGTCTCCGTCGACTGGTCCTCGTCGCCGAGCTCCTCGGCCATCTCCATGGATGCCAGAATGTCGCGCACGATGCGGGCGAAGGCCTGCTGATCGTCGAGCTTGCCGGCCAGCCCATCCATGCCGGCGCCGACCTTGTCCTCGATGAAATCGCGCCACAGGGCCACCAGCGACTCGCCGCTCTTCGGGGGCGCGCGCCCGGTGAGCTTCTGGCGCACCAGAAGCGCCACCGCCTCCTCTATCGGGGCATCCTCCCGATCCCTGACATCGGCGAGGTTGGCCTTGGCGTATTTGTCCTCCAGCATGGAGCCGATGTTGTCGGCCACTCCGAGCATGGCCCGCGCGCCGATCGCCTCGACGCGCGCCTGCTCGACGGCGTCGTAGACGGCGCGGGCCTGTTTGCCTTCGGGCGCGAACTTCGAATGGATGCGCAGATCGTGACAGGCGCGCCTCAGGGCCATGGAATCGCCGAGCCCGCGGGTCACCGCAATATCCGCCGTCGTCGGCTTTTTCGGCAGCTCCGGGAGCCGCGCGCGATTGCCGGCGAGCGCCGGCTTGTCCTTGGCGAAGCCGACTTCCAGATCGTGATCGCCGGCGATGGCGCGCATGCAGACGGTGACCGCGCGCTTGAAGCTGTCGGCTTCGGAGCCCGTCTTCGTCTTGGCGCGCGTGTTGTCGCCGGGGCCTGCCATGCGTTCCCTTATCCCAGCACCACGTTCGCTGCGCTTTCCGGCAGTTCCTGGCCGAAGGCACGCTGATAGAACTCGGCGACCACGGCCCGCTCGAGCTCGTCGCACTTGTTCAGGAAGGTGAGGCGGAACGCCTGCCCGACGTCGCCGAAGATTTCCGCGTTCTCCGCCCAGGTGATGACCGTGCGCGGGCTCATCACCGTCGACAGATCGCCGTTGACGAAAGCCGAGCGCGTCATGTCGGCAACGCGCACCATCTTGTTGACGATGTCGCGACCCTTGGCGTCGCGATAGTGCTTGGCCTTGGCCAGCACGATGGCCACCTCGTTGTCGTGCGGCAGATAGTTCAGCGTGGTGACGATCGACCAGCGATCCATCTGCGCCTGGTTGATCTGCTGGGTGCCGTGATAGAGGCCGGTGGTGTCGCCGAGCCCGACCGTGTTGGCCGTGGCGAACAGCCGGAAGGCCGGATGCGGCCGGATGACGCGGCTCTGGTCGAGCAGGGTCAGCCGGCCCGACGATTCCAGGACACGCTGGATGACGAACATGACATCAGGCCGGCCGGCATCGTACTCGTCGAAGCAGAGCGCCACATTGTGCTGGTAAGCCCAGGGAAGGATGCCGTCCCGGAATTCGGTCACCTGCATTCCGTCCTTGACGACGATCGCATCCTTGCCGACCAGATCGATGCGGCTGACATGGCTGTCGAGATTGACGCGCACGCAGGGCCAGTTGAGGCGGGCCGCCACCTGCTCGATATGCGTCGACTTGCCGGTCCCGTGGTAGCCGGCCACCATGACGCGCCGGTTGTAAGCGAAGCCGGCAAGGATTGCCGATGTGGTCGCCTTGTCGAACAGATAGTCGGGATCGAGGTCCGGCACATGTGGGTCGGCGACCGAATAGGCGGGAACGACCATGTTCGATTCGAAGCCGAACTTCTCTTTCACCGACACCGTGGTGTCGGGGAGATTGGCCATGTCGCGATCGACCTTGTTCATGATTTCTCCAGGGGCGAAACGATCGCTTCGCCGGCAATCCAGTTGGGTCGGGGGCGGTCTTAGAGCCTTTCGCTACGGGATGAAAGTTGCAAACCGCTCTGCAATCGCGTCGTTCAGCACAAGCCCGCCTGCTTCAGCACGCGATACGCCTGAAGCACGTCGCGGAAGCGGTCTTCCGACCCCCTGTCGCCGCCATTCGCATCGGGATGGTGGCGTTTGACGAGTTCCTTATAGCGCGCCTTGATGTCAGGGCCAGTCGCTTGCGCGTCGAGGCCTAGCGTTTCCAGCGCCTTGGCCTCGAGCGGCTTGGCCTTGCGTTCCCGCGGCTGGCTCTCGGTTTTGCCGCCGCCGAACAGGTTGAAGGGATCGCGCATCCGGTTGTAGTAGCCGGCCCGGCCGGAGCGCATCTGCGCCACGTCGGGCGAGGAGCGCAGGCCGCCGTTGATGCCCATCGTCCAGGTCGGACGGTGGCCGGTCATCGCTTCTTTCTGGAAGCGGGCAATCTCGCTGTCCCCCAGGCCGGAAAAGTAGTTGAAGCCCTTGTTGTATTCCCGCACATGGTCGAAGCAGAACTTGAAGTACTCGCCTTCCTTCATCCGCCCGACGGGGGCGCGATGCGTGCCGGCCTCCTTGCAGCCGTCCCACTGGCAGGCCGGCGCACGCGACTTCAGCTCCGCGTCCTTGTCCGGGCGGATGCGAATCTTCTCGAAATATTTCGGGTACGGCTTCATCTCACCCATTTATGGGATGTTGGGAGCGCGAAACAAGAATTGACATTTGCCTGATCCGCGGCCTATCGGCGCAAATCACCGCGCCGGGCACCCGACACGCGTGGCGCAAGCCTCGCAGGAAGTCCGTATATGGGAATGGAGACCGCAATGTCGACCTGCGACGCCATCGAGCGAAAACTCACAGCGGCCCTTTCGCCCGAGCGGCTGGACGTCATCGACGAGAGCCACCTTCACGCCGGCCACGAGCACGTTGAACCCGGCGGCCACATGACCTTCGACGGCGCCGGCGGGACCCATCTGCGCATCCGGATCGTGTCGCCGATTTTTGCCGGCCTGAGCCGCATCGAGCGGCACCGGGCGGTGAACGAGCTCCTGAAAGACGAACTCGCCAGCGGCGTGCACGCGCTGGCCATCGAGCCGGCGGCGCCCGGCGAGCCGACTCGGTGGTGAGCGTCGCGGAGCGCCGGACGAGGCCTTAATTACCGGCGGCGGCCTCGGCCAAGGGCTTGATCCTGATCCTGGTTATGCGGTTCTTCTCCCGTTTCATCACTACGAACCTCTTGCCGTGGAACGTAAAGGCCTGCCGTTCCTCCGGGATCGATTGCGTTTCGTGGATGACCAGCCCGGCGATCGTCGTCGCCTCGTCGTCGGGAAGCTGCCAGTCGAGCGCCCGGTTGAGGTCGCGGATCGGAACACTTCCGTCCACGACGACCGAGCCGTCGCCTTCCTTCTTGACGCCCTGTACGTCGATGTCGTGCTCGTCGGCTATCTCGCCGACGATTTCCTCGATGATGTCTTCGAGGGTCACCAGACCTTCGACCTCGCCATATTCATCGACGACGATGGCGAAATGCGCCTTGCGGCGGAGAAAGGCGTTGAGCTGGTCCTGGAGGGTCGTCGTATCCGGCACGAACCAGGGTCTCGTCGCCACACGCATCAGGTCGATCTTCGAAAAGTCGTTTCCGACTTCGTCGAGGGCCCGCAGCAGATCCTTGGCGTGCAGCACGCCGACGATGTTGTCGAGCGAACCGCGCCACAGCGGCATGCGCGTGTGGGGGCTCCGGAGGATCTCGCGAACCACAGCCTCCGGCGGATCGTCGGCGCTGACCGAACGCATGTCGGTGCGGTGGACCATGACGTCCGACACTTCGAGCTCGTCGAGCTCGAAAAGAATGCCAAGGCGATTCCGGCGAGCCGCTTCGGCGGCGCCGGGGATAGCCCCCGCAGCCTGGTCCTGATCGCGCGAGCGCGCCCTTTCCTCCTCAGCCTCGCCATTCGCCGCCGGTCCGACCGCCGCATGAAGCGCACGGTAAAGGGGGCCGAACAACGAATTCGACAAACCGATGACGGGCGCCAGCGACAACAGCAGCCGATCCGGCCGTGACAGCGCCAGCGCCCTCGGCAGGACCTCGGCAACCACCACCAGCAGGGCCGCCAGCCCGGCCGCAGTGTAGATGACACCCGCCAGGCCATGGAGGCGGCTGGACAGCACGAGCCCAGGCACCACGGCAAGAACGCGGACAATCGTGTTGCCGATCCTCAGCGAACCGGCTGCACGGCGGCTATGGTCGACAAGCCCGACCGCCACGCCCGCGGCCCGGTTGCCGTGCCCGCCGAGCGTGGCGAGCGTGTTTCGCGATGCCGTGGCGAGCGAGGCCTCGGCCGCCGAAAGCACAGCCGAGACGAGGACCATGAGAAGCGTCAGCCCTGCCGCCGCGCCTATCCACGCCTCGACTCCCTGCGCGATCATTCCGGCAGGTTCTCCTCCAGGAACGAGAGCACTTCCGATCGAGGCACGTCGCTGGCGACGAAGGCCTGACCGATGCCGTGTGTCAGGATGAAGGTCAGCGCGCCGCGGCGGACCTTCTTGTCCTGGGCGACGTAGTCGAGCAGCCGCTCGGCACCCGGCAGCCCGCCGGGCACGTCGGACAGCCGCGACGGCAGCCCGACGGCCCGAAGATGCGTCTCGACGCGCGCCGCATCGTCCGGGCTGGCCAGGTTCATTCTTGCCGAGAAGCGGTGGGCGAGCGCCATGCCGATGGCGACGCCCTCGCCATGCACCAGGCGGGAACTGTCGTAGCCGGTGGCGGCCTCCAGCGCATGCCCGAAAGTATGGCCGAGGTTGAGCAGGGCGCGGTCGCCGGTCTCGAACTCGTCGCGCGCCACCATTTCCGCCTTCGACTGGCAGGACCGGGCGATCGCCTCGGCGCGCGCTGCGCCACCCGCGAACACCCCTTTCCAGTTGGCTTCGAGCCAGCCGAAGAAGTCCGGGCGGTCGATCAGCCCGTATTTCGCCATCTCGGCGTAGCCGGCCCTGAACTCCCGTGGCGGCAGCGTGTCCAGGGCGCCGGTGTCGGCCAGAACCAGCAGGGGCTGATGAAAGACCCCGACGAGGTTCTTGCCGTGCGGCGTGTTGATGCCGGTCTTGCCGCCGACCGACGAATCGACCTGCGCCAGGAGGGATGTCGGAACCTGGACGAATCTCATGCCGCGCTTGGCGATGCCCGCGGCAAACCCGGCGAGATCCCCGATGACGCCGCCGCCCAGCGCGATCACCGCATCGCCGCGCTCGAGCCGCTCGGCGAGAAGATGGTCGACCGTCTGCTGAAGCCCGGCGAAGCTCTTGGTCTTTTCGCCGGGCGACAGGATGAGCGGGCGTGCCGCGATGGCGGCTTCCTCGAGGCCGGCCGTCAGCCGCTCGAGATGCGCGGCGGCGACGTTCTCGTCCGTGACGATGGCCGCCCGGCAACCCGGCAGGCGCCGCGCGATCTCCGCGCCGGCCGCGGCGATCAGCCCGTCGCCGATCAGGATGTCGTAGCTGCGCTCGCCCAGTCCGACCTCGACCGACCGGACGCCGCTCATGCCGGCCCTCCCGTCGCGGCCGGCACGCCGGCAAGACGGCGCGACAGCGCGTCCATGACTTCCGCGGCGATGACCTCCTTGTGCGCGTCGCGGGTCGGCACGGTCAGGTCGGCGAGCGCATAGACCGGATGCCGCTCGAGCATCAGCCGTTCCAGCGTGCCGCGCGGATCGGCGGTCTTGAGCAGCGGCCGGTTCTGCTTCTTGGTGACGCGCTCCATCAACGTGTCGAGGTCGGCCTTGAGCCAAACCGACAGCCCGCGCTCGGCGATGGCGGATCTGGTCTGCGCATTGATGAAGGCGCCGCCGCCGGTGGACAGAACCTGGGGGCCGCCTTCCAGAACCCTCATGATGACGCGCTGCTCGAGCGCGCGGAACTCGGCCTCGCCGTAGCGGTCGAAAAGTTCGGCAAT
This sequence comes from Rhizobiaceae bacterium, assembly GCA_020696915.1. Taxonomy (GTDB): domain Bacteria; phylum Pseudomonadota; class Alphaproteobacteria; order Rhizobiales; family Rhizobiaceae; genus JAJFMR01. The sequence continues at coordinate 10,407 of JAJFMR010000014.1, forward strand.
GCTCATTCGGGAGACGCTCTCGATTTCCTGGTCGCTGTCGATGAAGGGCAGCGAAAGGTCTGCAGCCACCCTGCGGCCGATCGCCGTCTTTCCTGCCCCCATCAGGCCGACGAAAACGATCGAGCGGGTGCCGAGGCTTTCCAGAAGCCCGGTCGTCCCCCCTGCGATCCCCGTCGCCGTCATCGCGATTGCCTCTTTGCCGGCGTGTATCGACATGAAAAGGCTGGTGCCGTCAAGCATGCGGCAAGGCACTGTTCGGCCTTGTGTTGGCTCATCGAGCGCCGCATAACGGGATCAGGTTCAACGGCTGGCGCGAGGGGTGTCTTCGGGAATGCCGACGCTTTTCAGGTTCCTCGTGACGCTCGGCATTCTCTTTGCCCTGGCCTACGCCGCCATGTTCGCGCTGGTGGCCTACGTCGAGCCGCGCCAGGGCGAGATGAGCGTCCGCATTCCGTCCGAAAGGATCAATCCGAAAGCGCCATGAAAAGTCCGCCGCTGATCGAGGCGTTCCTCGAGATGATGAGCGCCGAACGAGGCGCTGCCGACAACACGCTGGCCGGCTATCGGCGGGATCTCGAAGACGCTTCGGCGGCAATCCCGGGCGGCCTCGCGGAAGCCGCGACGGACGATCTCCGCCGCTATCTCGGCTCGATCGCCGCACGCGGCTTCGCGGCAGCCTCGCAGGCGAGGAAACTGTCAGCACTCCGGCAGTTCTTCAAGTTTCTCTACACCGAAGGCCTGCGCCCCGACGACCCGACAGGCACGCTGGACAGCCCCAGAAAGGCCCGGCCGCTGCCCAGGACGATGAGCGAGGGCGAGACCGGCCGGCTTCTCGATCTCGCCGCAGCCGAAGCCGCGGACGACGGCATGGCCGCCTCCGCGAAAATCGCGGCGGTGCGCATGCACGCGCTGATGGAGGTGCTCTACGCAACCGGGCTGCGCGTGTCCGAACTGATCGCCCTGCCGGTCACCGTGGCGCTGCGCGACGAGCGCTTCTTCGCGGTGCGCGGCAAGGGCGGCAAGGAACGCATGGTGCCCTTGTCGCGGCGGGCCATGGCGGCCATGCGCGCCTGGCTCGGGACGCGCCGGCTGATGCCGGCGCTCGACGCTAGCCCGCATCTGTTTCCGGCCGCCTCCGAGAGCGGGCATCTGTCGCGCCAGGTGTTCGCGCGCGATCTCAAGGGGCTTGCAGCGCGGGCCGGCATACCTGCCGCACGTGTCTCTCCGCACGTGCTTCGCCACGCCTTCGCCAGCCATCTTCTCCAGAACGGCGCCGATCTGCGCGCCGTGCAGCAGCTTCTCGGCCATGCCGACATCTCGAGCACGCAGATCTACACGCATGTGCTCGAGGAGCGACTGGTCCGGCTGGTGAACGACCACCATCCGCTTGCCGACTAGACGCCGGGCCGCTATGTGAGGCGGCAATTCCGCGCCGGAAACCGCACTTTGGCGGGGTTGGCGCACCGTCCCCGCCGTCCCGGTCCAACCACGCATGTACAATTATCTCGACTTCGAAAAGCCGGTTGCCGACCTCGAAGGCAAGATCCTGGAGCTCAAGAAGCTTTCGGAAAACGGCGAGGCGGTGGATGTCGGCGAGGAGATCGCGAGACTGGAGAAGCGCTCGCGAGACGCGCTTCGCGACGTCTATCGCTCGCTGACCCCATGGCAGAAGGTGCAGGTCGCCCGCCATCCCGACCGGCCGCATTTCCTCGATTATGTGCGCGGCCTTTTCTCGGACTTCACGCCGCTGGCCGGCGACCGGGGCTTCGGCGAGGACAAGGCCATCGTCGGCGGCTTCGCGCGATTCCGCGGCGAGGCGGTGGCGGTCCTCGGCCAGGAGAAAGGCTCCGACACCAGCAGCCGGCTGAAGCACAATTTCGGCTCGGTGCGGCCGGAAGGCTATCGCAAGGCAGTGCGCATCATGGAACTGGCCGATCGGTTCAAGGTCCCGGTGATCACGCTGGTGGACACCGCCGGCGCCTATCCCGGCATCGGTGCCGAAGAACGCGGCCAGGCCGAGGCGATCGCCCGCTCCACCTCGGCGTGCCTGTCGCTCAGGGTGCCGTCGGTGTCGGTGGTTATCGGCGAAGGCGGTTCCGGCGGCGCCATTGCGCTCGCCACGGCCAACCGCGTCTACATGCTGGAGCACTCGATCTATTCGGTGATCTCGCCGGAAGGCGCGGCATCGATCCTCTGGCGGGACACGACCCGGTCCAAGGATGCGGCAACGTCGATGAAGATCACCGCCCAGGATCTGCTCGACCTGAAGATCATCGACGGGATCGTGTCCGAGCCGCTCGGCGGTGCCCATCGCGCCCCCGAAACGGTGGTCTCGGCGACCGGTGAACTGATCGACAGGACACTGTCCGAGTTCGCGCAGTCCAATCTGGACTTCCGCGAGCATCGCCGCGAAAAATATCTGGCGATCGGGCGCACACTTTAGGTCTCGTCCGGCGCCTCCATTGCGGGGAGGCGCCGCTTTTCCGCCACAAAAATGCCGCCGCGCCGATGTCATTGAGGTTGAGGGAGGGACGGCCCTGGCTCTTGCGGTAATCAATTTTCAAGGTTAACCGGACTAGGCTCCCGGTCTTAGCCGCGGCAGATGCGCGGACCAGGCAGAGATGATGCGCGACCGATGATTGCAAGGCTTGTTCGTAGCGGTGTGCTGATCGCCTCCCTCGCGGCGGCAGGGTGCACGGGGTCTGCGCTGGACGGCGTCTCGGCGAAGGCCGAAAAGCCGCTTCCCCAGAAAGTCCTGAGCGCGATGAAAGCGAAGGGCATGCCCCGGTCCTCCGCGGTGATGGCGCGCATCTTCAAGGAGGAGGGCAAGCTCGAGATCTGGAAGCAGAAGAGCAACGGCCGCTTCGACGTCATTGCCAGTTACGACATCTGCAAATGGTCCGGCCAGCTCGGTCCGAAGTTCATGGAGGGCGACCGTCAGGCGCCGGAGGGCTTCTACACGGTGCGCCCGGCGCAGATGAACCCCAAGTCGAGCTATCACCTGGCCTTCAACATGGGCTACCCGAACGCCTTCGACCGTGCCCACGGCCGCGGCGGCAGCAATCTCATGGTGCACGGCGCCTGCTCCTCGTCGGGCTGCTACTCGATGACCGATGCGCAGATCGAGGAGATCTATGCGTTCGGGCGCGACGCTTTCCGCGGCGGGCAGAGGGAGTTCCAGATCCAGGCGTTCCCGTTCCGCATGACCGCCGCCAACATGGCGCGGTATCGCAACGACCCCAATTACGATTTCTGGAAGATGCTCAAGGAAGGCTACGACCACTTCGAGATCACCAGGCTGCCGCCGAAGGTCGATGTCTGCGAGAAACGCTACGTCTTCAACCGCCTTCCAGAAGGCGACGCGGCTTTCGACCCGAACGGCGCATGCCCGCCCAGTACCCAATCGGGATCGCTGATGACGGCGTATCAGACTTTCCAGACCAAATACGAGGCCGCCTACAACGGCGCCGCCGCAGGCAGCACCCCGGCGCCGCGGCCTTCGATCAACGGCGTCCAGGAAGCACAGCTGGTCGCCGGCTGGAGCCGCAAGAAGGCGCGCGGCGAGCGCGTGCCGCTGGAGCCGCCGTCGATGGAGACGGACGGGACGGTAGCGGTGACCTCGCGCATGGGCCGCGTCGATTCGGAAGCCGGCAGGCGGCAGGCAGCGCTCGACGCCGCGGCAGAGGAAAAGGCGCGCCTGGCGGAGGCAAAGGAGGCGGAAGCGGCCGCCCTGCAGCGGCAACAGGAGGCAGCAGCAACTGTCTTGCCCGCCGCTGCGCCCTCGGAAACGACGGAAGCCGAAATCCGACCCGACACGGCCGCGGTCGAACGGCAGACAGAGCAGGGGCTGCTCGGCAGCGCCCGCAAGCGCCTCAGGAACATCTTCGGCACCTGAAGTCATGCCCGGGGCGTTGTCACAGCAAGCCGGTTGCAGGCCAGGAGAAATCTACGACCTCAAGGGCCTGAACTGCCCCTTGCCGGTTCTGAGGGCCAGGAAACGGCTGTCCGCGATGCCGCCCGGCAGCCGCCTGTGGATCGAAACCACCGACCCCCTTGCGCTGATCGACATTCCCGCCTTCTGCTCCGAGCATGGCCATCGCCTCCTGGAGAGCACGGCCTGCGGGGAAGGGCACCGTTTCCTCATCAAGCGGGCCTGAGACAGCCGGCGGTCAAAAAAAAGCAACGCCGGAAATTCTTTTGAAACCGGCGGAACCTTTCTGAGCGTCACTGGTTTTAGTCACTGATGACGGGTTCCCCCCCACCCCCCAAATGCCCGTCATCTCTTACTCCGAAGCCGGCCGCAAGGCCGGCTTTCTTTTGCTGTAAGCGGCCGATCCGCGCCTCGTGTGCGAGCACCATGACGGACCACCTCGCCCGTCCCGTCATTGTCGCAAGCGGCGTCCGAACACGGCTTGCACACTTTGTGATTTTCCCCGGAATCTGACTGCGGGCGACGCAAGAACGTCGGGGGCATCCGGTCAGCCAGGGTCAGCGCAGGCCGGCGATGGACAGCGGATTGTCGAATATTGCGGCGCGGTCCGGCTCGTCGACAGCGGGCCGGCCGGTGATTGCGTCGAACATCCGCCTGACGTGATGCTCATCGATGTCGAGAGCGATCAGCACCAGCCGGGTGCCCCGCACGCCGTCGGGCCACCCAGGCAGGAAGGCGGGCGGATGCAGGATGTTCTGGACGCCGTGGACGACGAGCGGGCGGTCCGGATCTTCGATGAGCTCGATGACGCCCTTCATGCGCAGCAGCTTCTCGCCGTGGCTCGAGCGCAGCAGGTCGATGAAAGTCTCGATCGCCGAGAATGCCAGCGGGCCGTCATGCACGAGCGACAGCGAACTGATCCGGGAATCGTGCCGGTGCCCGTCATGGAGATGGTCGTGCGCGGGGTCGCCGCGTGCGTGATGATGGTGACCGGTCGCATCCTCCCCGAGCCAGCGACGGACGTCGGCGCTCTTTTTCGAGGGATCGTAGAGACCGGCGTCGAAAAGGTCCGCCGGGCCGGCCTGCGCAGAGCGCAAGAGCACAGCCGTGGGGTTGAGCCGTTTGAGACGGGTTTCCAGCGTGTCGACGACGCCCTCGGCTGCAAGTTCGGCCTTGGCGATCACCAGTCGGTCGGCAACTGCTGCCTGCTTCACCGCCTCGACATGGGAGTCGAGCGTCGACCCGCCGTTCACCGCATCCACCAGCGTGATCACGCCGTCGAGCCGGTACGCCTGGACGAGCACGGGGTGCGCCATGATCGCCTGCAGCACCGGCAGGGGGTCTGCCAGCCCCGTCGTTTCGATGACGACCCGCTTCAGCGCCGCGATGCGGCCGGTCTGCAGCCGGTCGACGAGATCGGCGAGCGTATCGACCAGATCACCGCGCACCGAGCAGCAGAGACAGCCGTCGGAAAGCTGGATGACGCCGTCCGAGGCCTGCTCGACCAGCAGATGGTCGATGGCGACGTCGCCGAACTCGTTGATGATGACAGCCGTGTCGGCGAGCGAAGGCGACTTGAGCAGCCGATTGAGGAGCGTCGTCTTGCCGGCGCCGAGAAAGCCCGTCAGCACCGAGACGGGGACGGGAAATTTCGGCATCATCCGCCGACGATGGAATCGCCCCGCATGGCTATCGGCTCCGCGCCGGCGGGCGGCGGCTGGTCGGGGCGCCATGTGGGCAGTGGAATGCCCAGGCTTTCCTCGTTGGCAATGGCCAGCGCCAGTCCCTTAGGCACCGGGCCGGTTGCGCCGCCGAGTTCGACCGCGACGAGCTTCCGGGGCCGATCGAATTCCGTGAGGTAAGCGGACTTTTCGACCGCCTCCTCATCCTCGTCCCCCTTCGCTTCCAGCGTCGTGTCTGCGGCCTCCTGCTTTGCCTTTGCTGCTTCCTGCTTCGCCTTTGCCGCCTCCTGCTCCGCCTTGCGCCTGGCCTCGCGTCCTTCCTTGGAACAGAGCTCGTCGCGCATGTTGGTGGCTTTCTCGATGCCGGTCCCGACGGGCTTCAGTGTGTCGAGAGCGGGCAGCCCTTCCACCTTCTGCGAGAAGCCGCGGGACAGCATCGCCGCCGCTTCCTCGGCGCGCGAGGCGACCGAGGTGGCGCCGACCACCACTGCCATCAAGGTGCGGCCGTTGCGGGTCGCCGAAGCCACGAGGTTGAATCCGGACGGGCAGGTGTAGCCCGTCTTCATCCCGTCGGCACCTTCGAAGCGGCCGATGAGGGTGTTGTGGCTGGCTATGGCCTTTTTGCCGACCGACAGGCCTTCGATGGAGAAATAGCCGGCATGTTGCGGGAACTCCCGGCGCAGCGCGGCCGACAGGATCGCCAGGTCGCGCGGCGTCGTATACTGGCTGTCGTCATGCAGCCCGTGCGCATTGACGAAATGGGAGCCCGTCATCCCGAGGCGCCGGGCTTCCTCGTTCATGCGAAGGGCAAAGCCGGCCTCCGACCCGGCGAGGCTTTCGCCGACAGCCGTGGCGACGTCGTTCGCCGACTTCACCATCAGGATCTTCAGCGCATTGTCGAGGGTCAGGACCGAGCCGGGCTTGTAGCCCATCTTGCTTGGCGGCTCCTTGGCGGAATTCTTCGAGATGCGCACGGGCGAGGCCAGCGTGACCTCTCCCGACTGCACCATCCGGAAGGCCACATAGGTGGTCATCAGCTTGGTTAGCGACGCCGGATACCAGCGGGCGAAGGGATTGTCGCTCTCGATGACGTGTCCGGTGGCCGGATCGAAGAGGATCGACGGCCCGGCGATGGCCGAGCCCGCCGCTCCTGCCGACAGGCCGGCGACAAACGCGCCAATTGAAAGAATACGCCGCATGATTAATCCCGAATTCACCTCTTGCCGCCGCCGCCCTGCCCTCCGTAAGGTCGGAGACACAAGTGTCTGCGGGAACGCATGAAGCCGGGCCTTCGTTGCCCGGCCCGCATCGCGCCCGTGCTATTTAGCCTATGTGACGCGAAAATGGCAGAGGCGGCAGTGCCGCCGCCTTCCATGATGAGAAGCGAGGCAGCATGCCGATACTCAACCGGGCCGCCGAGATGCAGGATGAAATCGCCGCCTGGCGGCGCGACATCCATCAGATGCCGGAACTCGGCTTCGACGTCCACCGGACCGCGGACCGCGTGGCGGCCAGCCTGCGTGAGTTCGGCGTCGACGAAGTCGTCACCGGGCTGGGCCGGACTGGCGTGGTCGGCATCATTCGCGGCCGGCTCGGCGCCGGTTCGACCGTCGGGCTACGCGCCGACATGGATGCGCTGCCGATCAGCGAGGCGACCGGCAAGGCCTATGCGTCCAGGATTCCGGGCAGGATGCACGCCTGCGGCCATGACGGCCACACCGCCATGCTGCTCGGAGCAGCGAAATATCTGGCCGAGACGAGGAACTTCGCCGGCTCGGTAGCCGTCATCTTCCAGCCGGCCGAGGAGGGCGGCGGCGGCGGCAAGGAGATGGTCGATGCCGGAATGATGGACCGCTTCGGCATCGGCAAGGTGTTCGGAATGCACAACATGCCGGGGCTGCCGGTCGGCGAGTTCGCCATCAGGCCGGGCCCGATCATGGCGGCGACGGCCGAGTTCAGGATCAGCATCACGGGCCGCGGCGGCCACGCGGCGATGCCGCACCGGGCGATCGACCCGATCGTCGCGGCAAGCCATTTGGTGATTGCCCTGCAGACAATAGCGGCGCGCACCGTGGACCCTATCGAATCGGTGGTCGTCTCGGTGACCAAGTTCCACGCCGGCGATGCCTACAATGTCATCCCGGAAAACGTGGAACTTGCCGGAACCGTGCGCTCGCTCAAGCCCGAAGTCGCAGCCATGGCGCATGAGCGCCTGGTCGCGCTCAGCGAAGGCATCTCGGCCGCGCATGGGGCGCGTGCAGCGGTCGAATACAGGCCGAATTACCCGGTCACCTTCAACCATGCCGGGGAAACGACCTTCGCCGGCGACGTGGCCACCGCCGTGGCCGGCGAAAGCCGGGTTCACCGGGCGATGCAGCCGGTGATGGGCGGCGAGGATTTTTCCTACATGCTCGAGGCGCGGCCGGGCGCCTTCATCTTCATCGGCAATGGCGACACGGCAAACCTCCACCACCCTGCCTACGACTTCAACGACGAGGCGATCCCGCACGGCGTCAGCTATTGGGTCAGGCTGGC
>JAJFMR010000015.1 GCA_020696915.1 Rhizobiaceae bacterium
CATCAGCAGCGTGCGCGCACTCTCTCCATTCTGGTCGGCCAGCTCCTCGAGCTAGCCCGCAAAAAGCCGGTGATGATGGTCGTCGAGGATGCTCACTGGGCGGACCCGACCACGATCGAGCTCATAATCCAGTGCCTGGATCGAGTTTCCAATTCGAGCGTCCTGATTCTGGTCACCAGCCGGCCCGACAACCAGCCGACCTTTGGCGGACATCCAAAGGTTATCCGACTGACGCTGAACCGCCTCGGTCGTCGATCGACCGAGGCTATCGTCGCCGGTATGGCCGGCGATGCAGGCCTGACGGATGAAGTCCTGGCCAATATCGCAGCAAGGACCGATGGTATACCGCTCTTCGTCGAGGAGTTGACCAAGGCAGTACTGGACACAGGAGAGGGAGCGGCGGTTCCGGCCTCCCTGCACGCCTCTCTGATGGCTCGCCTCGACCGAGTACCGGAGGTGAAGGAAGTGGCACGGCTGGCCGCCTGCATCGGGCGTGAGTTCAGCTACGCACTTCTTGCGAAGCTCTCTCAGCTCGCCGCATCGGAGTTGCAAGGTGCCCTCCAGCGGCTGGCCGCCGCCGAACTGGTATTTCGGCGTGGCACGCCGCCCGACGCGTTTTACACGTTCAAACACGCGCTGGTGCGGGATGCAGCCTACGAGAGCCTGTTGAAGTCCTCCCGGCAGGAGGTGCACGCCCGCATCGTCGAGGCCCTCGAAGAGCATTTCCCCGAGATTGCCGCCGAGGAGCCGGAACTGCTTGGGCGGCACTGCATGGATGCTGGATTACATGAGAGGGCGGTGAGCTATTGGCGGCAGGCGGGCGACCAGGCGCTCGCCCGCTGTGCGATGCCGGAAGCGGTTGCGCACCTTACAACGGCTCTCAAGGTCCTGAAGCGCCTCAAGAACGGGCACGAGCATGGGCAATGGGAACTCGCCATGCAGCTGGCGCTGGGCCGCGCCTCAATTGCTGCAAGGGGATTCGCCGCTGCCGAGACAGGTCGGGCCTACAGTCGAGCCCGGGAGCTTTGCAGCGACATGGGCGACGTCCCGGAATACTTCCCGGCGCTGTACGGACAGTCGGTATTTCACTTCCAGCGCGGCGACCTGCTGAAGGCGCATGAGGTGGCAAAGGACCTTGTAAGTCTCGCGGTCGAACGGGGGGACCTTTCAGCGCAAGTGACCGGTCATCGGATGGTCGGCTCGGCACTGTGTCAACTTGGGCGATTTGTCGAGAGCAGGTTTGAATTCGAGACGGCGCTCGCTCTCTACGAGCCAGTCCGGGACCGCTCCTCAGCCACCGTCTACGCAATCGACTCACGCGTGATGTGCCTCAGCTGGCTTGCTCACCTCGATGCTATCCTGGGTGATCCGATCCGGGCCGTTGCCCGCTATTCCGCGGCTCGTTCGCATGTCCTCGATGTTGCGCATCCGCACACGACCGCGGTGTTTCTCGCCTGGGGCTGCATTTTTCACCAGTTTCTGCGGGATCTGCCCGGCGCACGGGAGCAGGCTGAGGCGACAATCGTGCTGGCGACGGAACAGGGCCTCCCCCTTTATCGTGCGGCGGGCATGGTGATCTCTGGATGGACATTCGTGGACGGCGAGGCCGAGGAGGGAATCGCCAAGATCAGGCAAGGATTGGCCGCCTATGCCGCCACCGGGGCCGAGATGTGGTCGCCATATTTCCTGGGGCTGTTGGCCGAGGCACTCGGGCGGGCGGGTCACGCACAAAGCGGGCTCGACGTCGTGGCAGATGGGTTGGGTCGGGTCAGGAGGATCGGCGGACGGTGGATCGAAGCCGAGTTGCACCGACTCCGCGGCGACCTGCTGTTGTCATTGCCCAATGCGAACCGGGTTGACGCGGACGCTTGCTATGGCCGATCCTTGGCTGTTGCACGCGGACAGAGCGCCGCGTTATGGCATTTGCGCACTGTTACGAGCCGCGCCCGCCTGTGGTGCGACCTGGGAAAGGAACGCGCGGCGGTAAAGAGGCTGACATTGGCGCTTGGCCAGTTCCCCGATCGAGCCGACACCCCGGATCTCTCAGCCGCCCGAGCGCTGCTGAGAACCCTTCAACAGTCCGCAACCGCTCTTGCCGATCCGGCTTGAAGGCTCCGAGCCCATAGGCGATAAACCTCGGGTGCCTAAAGGCGAGCACCCCCCAACCAAAAAGAAGGCAACAAACCGAGCCATCCGCATTCCAGTCCTGCTTTACCGCTTTCGCCACGTCCGCGGCCGAAAGCCCCGATGCAAGGACCCGCTGGGGAGCTCCATGAACGCCGGACGCCGGCCGGCATTGCCTTTCATCGTCCGGCACATATGATGGCGGGCAAAGGGGAGGAGGAAACATGTGGGGAATTCAGTTATGGCTTCGGATGTCGAGATCTCCGGCGACCTGCGCGAGCGGCTGACGGGCGCTGTCCGCGAATATCTGGCGGTCCGCTCGCAGGGACCATGGCCGCTTTCGACGGCGCGCGCCATCGGCTTTGTTCGGCAGCGGATCGACGCGCCGGAACTGGATGACAGGCTGCTCGCCACGCTGATTGCCGAGGTGGCGGTCGCAAACAGGCTCGATGTCAGCTTCGACGGCGTCCTGCACTGAAGGTGCATGCGGCCACCCGGGGGGAGAGCATGGGCAGGGGTCGAAGTGCTATCCGGAGGGGGCCAATGCAGGCGGGAATGCTTGCGGTGGCCGCTGCGCTCGCGGCCTTCGCGCACGGCGCGGCGGCTGCGGAAATCCTGCCGCTCGACGTCGAGAAGGCGACGGTCACCTATGGTTTTCCCGACCAGACCGCGCTCGACCTGCAGCTCACGCCGCACGGTGGCGAAGCCTTCGCGACGTTCACCGAGAGACATGTCGGCAAGACCGTCGATCTCGTCATCGACGGCAAGGTGATGATGTCGCCGCGCCTGGTCGAGCCGATCACCGGCGGCAGGATCGCGGTGAGCGGCAAGTTTGCGCCAGGTAGGCTCGAAGCCATAGCGCGCAGGATTTCGGCCGGAAGCGCCACCGTCGATCTCGTGACGAGAGACTGAGCCCGTCTGCCTCGACCGGGGCCGACGGGCGCCCGCTTTCATGTTGCCCGCCAAAAGACGTGCGCAGCCCGCACCACGCGCGCACGGTCGAGTTGGTTGCGCTTTCGCGGCTGGGCGGGCGACAGGTGGGCCTCAATCCTCCTCGACGAACACTTCCTCGCGTTTCTTTCTCACGGCTGGCAGAAACACCACGACGAGAACGGCCACGGCGATGAGCAGCAGCGTGGCGCTGATCGGCCGCGTGACGAAAGTCGCTGGATCGCCGCGCGACAGGATCATGGCGCGGCGAAGGTGCTCCTCGAGCAGCGGACCCAGCACGAAGCCGAGGAGCAGCGGCGCCGGCTCGCAGCGCAGCTTGACCAGCACGTAGCCGACCAGCCCGAAGAATGCCACCGAGTACAGGTCGTAGACATTGGAGTTCACGCTGTAGACGCCGATCGAGCAGAAAGCCATGATGATCGGGAACAGCACGTAATAGGGGATGGTGAGCAGCCGTACCCACAGTCCGATCAGCGGCAGGTTGAGCACGATCAGCATCAGATTGCCGATCCACATCGAGGCGATGATGCCCCAGAAGAGCGCCGGCTGCTCCGTCGCGACATTCGGCCCGGGCACGATGCCCTGGATGATCATCGCGCCGATCATCAGCGCCATGACCGGATTGGCGGGAATTCCAAGGGTGAGCATCGGGATGAATGACGTTTGTGCACCGGCATTGTTGGCCGACTCCGGGCCTGCGACACCTTCGATCGCGCCGCGTCCAAACTCTCCCGGATTTCTCGCCAGGCGCTTTTCGACCGTGTAGGAAGCAAACGCCGCGAGGATGGCGCCGCCGCCGGGCAGGATGCCGAGCGCCGAGCCGATCGCCGTGCCGCGCAAGATGGGAGCCGTCATGCGCCGGACATCGTCGCGCGTCGGCATGAGCCCCGACACCTTGGTAATGATGGCGGTGCGGGTCTTTTCGTCTTCGAGGTTGCGAAGGATCTCGGCGACACCGAACACGCCGACCGCCACTGCCACGAAGTTCAGTCCGTCGGAATATTCCCGTATTCCAAGGTTGAAGCGGGGCGTGCCGGAGTAGATGTCGGTGCCGACCAGGCCGAGCAGCAGGCCGAGCACGACCATCGCCAGCGCCTTCACGACCGAGCCATGGGCGAGCGCGATCGAGGACACCAGCCCCACCACCATCAGCGAGAAATACTCGGCAGAACCGAACTTGAGCGCAATCGCGGTGAGCGGCGGTGCGAACACTGCTACCAGAAACGTGGAAACCGTGCCTGCAAAGAACGAGCCGATTGCCGCGGTCGCCAGAGCCACGCCCGCCCGGCCGCCGCGTGCCATCTGGTAGCCGTCGATTGCGGTCACCGCCGACGACGACTCGCCGGGCATGTTGATGAGGATGGCCGTGGTGGAGCCGCCGTACTGGGCGCCGTAGTAGATGCCGGCGAGCATGATCAGCGCCGACACCGGATCGCCGATCTGGAAGGTGATCGGCAAAAGCATGGCGATGGTTGCCGTCGCGCCGATGCCCGGCAGCACGCCGATGAGCGTGCCGAGCAGCACGCCGATCAGGCAGAAGAGGAGATTGAACGGGGTGGAGGCGGTCGCGAAACCCAGTGCGATGTTGCCGAAGAGTTCCATGGCCCGATCCTCAGAGCGCTAGCCAGGGCCCGAAACGCGGGAACGGCAGGCCAAGTCCGTAGCTGAAGACGACGACCGCAAACACGGTCACGCCGGCCGCCAGTATCAATGCCATGACCGGCCGCATCCGATGGCTGGCGAAGGATGCCAACAGCGCCGTCAGGAAAATCGACGGAACGAAGCCCAGCCCTCGGATCGTCAGGCCGAAGAGGATGGGCGCCGGCAGGATGAACAGCATGCCGCGCATCGCCAGCGGACCGATCGGCTCGCTGCCGGCGCGGACGGCCTGAACCAGAATGATCGCGCCGAGCAGGATGAGAACCCCCGCCAGCACCAGCGGGAAATAGCCAGGACCCATGCGAAGGGCGGTGCCTATGTCGAGAAGGAGCGACTGGACCGCGAAAAAGGCTCCGACCCCGACAAAGATCGCTCCGCAAAGTCCGTTGACGGGATCCAGGGAAATCCGCTTCATCGTCCCCCTCGCGGGTTTGCCTGCTGCAGTCCCGGCCGCCTCGGTTCGGCCCGGCTGCCGCGGCCCGGGAGGCCGCGGCAGCCGGGCCGTGACCTCCAGCTCCTAGTCGGCGTACTGTCCGGCCGCTTCGATCACCGGCTTCCAGCGGGCGATCTCGGATTCCAGCTTGGCCTTCAGAGCGGCCGGCGTCGCCTCCGCTTCGGAGGAAGGGGCGGTTCCGAGCTCCGCGAACCTCGCCTTCACGTTCTCATCCTTCAGCGCGACCTGCAGCGATTTCGACAGCCGGTCGATCACCTCGGCCGGCGTTCCTTTCGGGGCGTAGATGCCATGCCAGATCCCGACCTGGAATCCGGCCAGTCCGGCTTCCTCGGCGGTCGGAACGTCGGGCAGGACGTCGAGCCGGGCCGGCGAGGTCACCGCATACGCCTTGATGGTGCCGGCCTGGATCTGCTTGGTCGTGTTGGTCGTCTGGTCGCACATCATGTCGACCTGCCCGCCGAGCAGATCGGTCATGGCCGGACCGGTGCCCTTGTAAGGCACGGTGACCAGCGGCGTTTCGATGGCGCTCATGAACAGCATGCCGCAAAGATGCGACGCCGCGCCGATCCCGGCGTTGGCGACGGTGATCGTATCCTTGTTGGCCTTGGCGTATTCTATGAGACCCTTCAGGTCGGTCGGCTCGAGATCCTTCCTGGCCACGATGGTCATCGGCACTTCGGTGACCAGACCGACATATTCGAAGGCGTTTAGCGTGTCGTAGGCGAGCTTCCGGTAGAGCGTTGCGCTGGTCGCCATGCCGATATGGGCAAGCAGGAGCGTATAGCCGTCGGGCTCGGCGTCGGCGACGCGGCCAGCCCCCAGCGTGCCGCCGGCGCCGCCGACATTCTCGACGATCACCTGCTGGCCGAGATCCTTGGACATGGCTTCGGCCACGAGGCGCGCGACCGTGTCGGTCGGGCCGCCTGCCGAAAAAGGCACGACGACGGTGATCGTGCGATCCGGATAGGTCTGCGCGGAGGCACCCACGGTTGCCATCGAGAGCGCGGCGGCCGCAGCGATGGCTGTGATTGTTCTTTTCATTGCTGGTTCTCCCTTTCGTTGCGACCGCACTGTCGGCGGCTGGGCGCTTGCTTCTTCGCGTGAAGCCGAATGCGGCACCGGAAATCCTACAAAGGCGACGGACGGGGTGCTGTCAAGCGAGTATGGCGTGCACGAGGCGTCCCCCGGGGCACCCCTGCGATCCAGGGGGCATGCACGAGGTGGACGTGGCGGCAGGTCGCCCCGGGCAGCACGCTTGCCTCGAAGCAGAGATGGCACAGGCTCGAAGCGCCGACCGCTCCTATTGAAGACTGCCGCCGGCGCGCTGCAGCGCGCTGCCGAGCAGCCGGTCAGTCACTTCGCGTTCGCTGGCAAAGCCGTCGTCCTGGAGCAGGCGCTGCCCGAGCAGCCTCACGAGCACCGGGTTTTCGGCAAACTTCGTGTGATTGAGCCGGTCGCCGCCGATTCCCGAAAGGTCGACGACGGTGACGCCGTATTCCGCGAGATCCCTGGCATCCGCATAGCCGCCCAGCCGCGGCCGCGCCCCCGCCAGGATGCCGGACAGCTTTAATGCGCGGTCGTCGTCCGAGAGCAGCAGGACGAAAGGCTTTCGGGGCTTGCCGTAGCGCTGCATCTGGCTCTTGAAGACGTCGACGTCGATGTCGGGAGAGGCGAGGACCACGTCGCCCAGCCTGCCGCCGAGATCGCGGTCGCCGGTGATGGCAAGCTGCCGCAGCGCTTCCATGGTGACCCATGTGCCCATGGAATGGGCAACGACGTCGATGCGCCGCGCTCCTGACTGGGCCAGCATCCGGAGCACCGCCTCGAGCTGGTCCCTTGCGGCGCTGGCGCTTTCCCTATCGTAGACATAGCCGGTCGTCGTCCCGCCCGAAGCCCAGGAAAACAGTACCGGGGTGCCCGCGTAGCGGGAATCGTGGGCGATCTGCGTGAGGCGGTAGACGGCGTTGTCGAAACCGGTGTTGTAGCCGTGCACGAACAGCATGGCGCGGCCGCCGCGCGCCGCCATGTCGGCGCCGAGGGCCGACATGAAATGCGGCCCAGTGTCGTAGCCCACGACATCCGAGGCCATGATGTATTTCGAGGGATCGTCCGACTTGCCGCGCTTTCGCCTCTCGATCTGCCCGGGCTCATGAATGCGGGGCACCGTGACGTTGACGCGGGCATAGTTCAGCCCTGCCGAGCGGCCGCTGTCGAAGACCTGGGCCGGATCGGCCGAGCGCTCTCGCGTGGTCGCGACGAAGATGCCGTGGTTGCCGGCTATGTCCGAGACCGGCGCCCCGACGACGGCGCTGCCGAGGAGTATTTGGGTCTGCTGGCCGACGCAGCCGGCGCCGAGCAGCGAAAGCGCCAAGATGCAAAGCATGTAGAAATGCACTTACCAATCCGCTCCGCCGTACTTTTTCGTCGCGAGAAGCCTCCCGACAGGTCAATAGCGGCAGAAGTAAGTCTGGAGCCTGAAAACGGGTTCAAGCCTGTCGAGCGCCGTGTCAGTGTTGCGCAAAAGCCAGCTGGTCGGCTTCCGAGCGACATGGAGGTACGAATGAGAGATCGGCGTTTGCGCGGACATTGGCAGAGGATTCGACATGATGCGACCACAGCCCGCCACTGGGGCCGATCGGCAGCGACATGGTGCTGAGCGGCAGGCCGCCGATGGGCGCCCGCACATTCGTCGCGCTGTTTTCAGGCATCAATGTCGGCGGCAAGCGGATAGTCGGCATGGCCGACCTTCGCTCGATGCTGGAAGACCTCGGTTTCGATGAGGTCGCAACTTATGTGCAGAGCGGCAACGCCGTCTTCCGTACCGGCAGCCAGGCAGGGCCGATCGCGGCCGCGGTCGAGGAGAAGTTCGAGAAGCGTTTCGGGTTTTTCTCGCGCGTCATGGTCCGGGACCTCGCATGGCTGAGGAAACTCGTCGCCAAAAACCCCTTCGAAGGCGCCGCTGAGGATCCGAGACAGTTGCATGCCTATGTGCTGCAACGGGCGCCGGGTCGGGATGGCATCGCCCGGCTTGCCCGGGAAAACACCGGCACGGAGCGGTTTCACGTCCGGGAAGACGCGCTCTACCTTCTGACGCCCGACGGATTCGGCAGATCTAAATTCGCAGCGCTTCTCCCGGCCAGGCTCGAAGTTCCGGCTACGGCGCGCAACTGGCGCACTGTCACGAGCCTGTTGGCGATTGCGGAAGCGGCGGAGCGCGCCGGCGCGGCGCCATGAACCGGAGCCCAGCACCAGCAGCCTCGCTGAAAAATCAACACGAGGACTGCGGAAAGCTCAGCACTAGGCGGTTACCTTGAAAACACCATAAGAGCTCCTGAAAAGTTCCAGCACAAGGAGGGCTCCTGAAATCTCCGGCACCAGGCGAGGTCCGAAAAGGTTGGAAACTCACCACGTGCCGGTGTTGGGCATCGACGCCCAGGGCTCCGTCCTTTGCAGCGCCGGCCCCTTCTGCAGGAGTTCGATCGAGATGCCGTCGGGTGACCTGACAAAGGCCATGTTGCCGTCGCGTGGCGGTCGGTTGATGGTAACGCCCTGATCCATCAGGCGCTGGCAGGTTGCATAGATGTCGTCCACCTCATAGGCGAGATGGCCGAAATTGCGGCCGCCCTGATAGTCCTCCGGGTCCCAGTTGAAGGTGAGCTCGATCAGAGGCGCTTTCCGGCTGGCGGCCGACTGCTCATCGTCCGGCGCCGCGAGAAAGATCAGCGTGTAGCGGCCTTGTTCGCTCTCATGTCGGCGGACTTCCTTCAGGCCGAGCTTCCCGACGTAAAAGTCGAGCGATGCGTCGACGTCGGCGACGCGGACCATGGTGTGCAGATAGCGCATCTCAACCTCCGGTTCGGACGCCGGAAACATAGGCCGGTGTCCGATGACGGGCAATCATCCGGCCGAGCCGAATTGGGGAAGGAAGGAATCGACGCCGGAGGCAGGGCAGGTGCAGCGGACCATCGTAAAAAAGCTCGGCCAGCCCTTGCGTATCCGCAGACCGGCAGTGTTAATCTTTGGCTTGGAATCAGGGGGTGGGGCGTGTTCGGTCAACAGGGGGCGTTCTTATGGGGGAAAAGGCCTCTCTTGTGAGGTTTCACGAGTTCACAGACCAGCCTCCGGCGCACGGCGACGGCGGCGATGCTGCCGGGCTGGTCGAGGTGTCGGGAGCGATAAAGTGGTTCGATGTCGCCAAGGGGTACGGTTTCATACTCCCCGACGGCGCAAAATCTGGGGATATCCTGATCCACGTGACCTGCCTCAGGCGCGATGGTTTCCAGACGGCGCTCGAAGGCGCCCGTGTCGTGTGTCTCGTCAGGCAGGGCGAACGCGGCCTGCAGGCCTTCCGGGTCATTTCGATGGACACGTCCACTGCCGTACATCCGGCCGAGATGCAGGATCAGCGCACCCATGTCGTGGTGGTTCCGGAAAGCGGTCTCGAACGGGCGCTCGTCAAATGGTTCAACCGTACCAAGGGATTCGGATTCCTGACGCGCGGCGAGGGCACCGAAGACATTTTCGTGCACATGGAGACGCTGCGCCGCTACGGGCTGACCGAGTTGCGTCCCGGACAGGTCGTGCTGGTGCGTTACGGACGCGGTGAGAAGGGCCTTATGGCTGCCGAAATTCACCCCGATATCGGTACCTTGCCGGTCGCGCACTAGGAGCGCGCCGTCGGCGGGAGAACGCATGCTTCGCAACATCGGCCTGGCGGCCGCCGCGGCCGTGGCCATCATCGCCGCTCTGGCACTCTATCTCGCCATGCCCGTCGCCACCTCGGCGGACAGCCGGGCGATGCGGTTGCCGACCGACCCCGTGCCACTCGTCGTTTCGACTTCGGCCGGCGAACGCAAATTCACGATAGAAATTGCCGACGACGATTCCGAGCGCTCCAACGGCCTGATGTTCCGGGAGACCATGGCCGACGACCACGGCATGCTTTTCGTCTTCGGGCAGACCCGGCCGGTAAGCTTCTGGATGAAGAATACGCCGATGGCGCTGGATCTTCTCTTCATCGCGGAGGAGGGCAGGATCAGCGACATACTGCCTGGCGAGCCGCTGTCGACGGCAGCCATTTCGCCCGGCGAGCCGGTCCGATTCGTGCTGGAACTGAAGCGCGGCACGGCGGAGAGATACGGCATCCGCCAGGGCGACCTGCTTCGCCATCCGGCGATCGGCCCGGCCGGGAAGACGGAAAGTGGGAAGGAGCCGACAGGCGGGTAGTATGAAACGCGCCTGTCATCCATGGTTTCTAGCGTGGTTTCGATCCTGAAGGGAATCGCCGGCGCGATGAGGTTCTTCTCTCATGACGGTTTCGAACTTGCGTACATCGACCTTGCGCCGCCCGAGGGCGGCGATCCGGTGCTCCTGATCCATGGCTTTGCCTCGACCCATGCCGTCAACTGGGTGGCTCCAGGCTGGGTGAAAACCTTGAACGACGCTGGCTATCGCGCCATCGCCTTGGACAACCGGGGCCATGGAGCGTCGGCGAAAAGTCACGTGTCCGACGACTACACGCCGCAGAAGATGGCTGCCGATGCTGCCGCGCTGCTCGACCATCTCGGTATCGGCAGGGCCCATGTCATGGGTTATTCCATGGGTGCGCGCATCGCCGCCTTCCTGGCGCTCCACGAACCGGCCAAGGTTGCGACGCTGGTCTTCGGAGGTCTCGGTTCGGGAATGGTGGATGGGGTCGGCGACTGGGGCCCGATCGCATCGGCGCTGCTGGCGGAGGATCCGCAAAGCATCCCGCATCCGCAAGGCCGCACATTCCGCGCTTTTGCCGACCAGACGAAGAGCGACCGGCTGGCGCTCGCCGCCTGTATCGAGACGTCGCGAACCCTGCTCAGGCCGGACGAGATGGACCGAATCCGGCAGCCGACGCTGATCGCCGTCGGAACCAGGGACGACATTGCAGGATCCGCGGATCAGCTCGCCCGGATGATGCCCGATGCCGCGAGCTTTGCGATCGAGGGTCGCGATCACATGCTCTCGGTCGGTGACCGGACGTTCAAGGCGCGGGTGCTGGAGTTCCTGCGGCAGCACCCGCTCTGAGACTGCGTTGCCGTCCCGCGCGCCCAAGGGCCGGTGGCTTTCAGTCGGGATTGCGCAGCACGTCCAGCGAGCGCGAGATGTTGCTCCTCGCAGGCGCTTCCAGGCGCTTTCGGAACTGGCCGCTATGGAAGATGCATGGCCGTTCCAGGAAACCCTGCAGCACGGCTGCGCGTCCTTTGCGCCATGCCGTATCGCTCACCCAGCCGAACTCGCGGCGGACCGCAGCTTCGTAGCGGTCGAACTCCGCCGGCGAAGCCCCGAGTATGGCGAGATCCATATCGAGGAAGAGCGCCGCGTCGAGCGCCGCACCCGGATCTTCAAAATCCGGAACGAGATGCGTGGCGGTCGCTTCGATCATGGCGGCGATGCGCGCCAGCCGGTCGGGGTCGGCGCGATGGGCCAACCGCTCGCGGGCAAGCGCCGCACTCCGCGCCTCATTGTCGGCGGCACGGGTGTCATAGATTGCGTCGTGGAACCAGATGGCCGCCCGCGCCGCTTCCGGATCGGATAGCGCGTCCCGGTATTCGTCAGCCTGACGCAGCATCGCCTCGATGTGCGGAAGCCCATGGTAATGACCCTCCGCGGCGCCGTATAGCCCGGTCAGTTCGGCTTGCAGCCGGCGATCGATCAGCGGCCGGGGCACGACGATTCCTCCGCTTGCGCGGCCACACATGGGGTGGGGCAGCCGGGGCCGGGTTTTGCGCCGGCGCTTGCAATCGGGCAAACCAAAACCATTTGATCTAGGATCAACGAAAATTCAGTTCAGCAGAAGGGTGGACTGGTCTATATGTGCCGCCATTCTCGAGGGTCTGTCGAGGATCGGGTGTCGAGGCGTGGCCTGCTCATCGCCGCAATCGCCGCACCCTGACCCGTACGCTCACAAGTCCTGGACCGGCCGGCCACGGAGTCCGATTGATGAACACGATCACAGCAGCGCGGCCTTCCGGCCTGCAGAACCTCGATCCGATCTGGAAGGCGGTGCGCGAGGAGGCCGGTGCGGCCGTCGCCCGCGATCCGCTGCTTTCCGCCTTCCTGTATTCGTCGGTCATCAATCAGGACAGTCTCGAGGACGCGGTCATTCATCGGCTTGCCGAGCGCCTGGATCACCAGGATGTCGGGGCCGACCTGATCCGCCAGACCTTCGATGCGATGCGAGGCGCCAATCCGGACTGGAGCGCCACGGTCCGGGTCGACATCCAGGCCTATTACGACCGCGACCCGGCCTGCGACCGCTTCATGATGCCGGTTCTCTATTTCAAGGGGTTTCATGCGATCCAGACGCATCGGCTGGCGCACTGGCTCTGGAACCAGGGCCGCAAGGACTTCGCGCTCTATCTGCAGAGCCGTTCGTCGGCGATCTTCCAGACCGACATCAACCCTGCCGCGAGGATGGGGAAAGGCATCTTCATCGATCACGCCACCGGCCTCGTGGTCGGTGAAACCGCCGTCATCGAGGACGATGTCTCCATGCTGCATGGCGTCACCCTGGGTGGCACCGGCAAGGAAGGCGGCGACCGGCATCCGAAGATCCGTTATGGCGTGCTGATCGGCGCAGGTGCGAAGATCCTCGGCAACATAGAAATCGGGCACTGCTCGAAGGTCGCGGCCGGCTCGGTGGTGCTGGCTTCGGTGCCTCACAACAAGACGGTTGCCGGTGTTCCCGCCAGGGTCGTCGGCGAGTCCGGCTGCGATCAGCCGTCGCGGCAGATGGACCAGCTGCTCCCCTCCGGGGCCGACCACGTCTTGAGCTTCGACATCTGAGCCGAATCCAAGCCGTCTCGGGGCCGGACCCTCGGCCCGGACCGCCCGAGCCCGCTTCCCTCACGCGCCTTTACATCGCCGTCTTTGGCGTGCCAGAAGCCTGCACACGCCAAAAGAGCCGGAGAAGCCCGTGAAGCCGGAAGAAATCAGAAAGCTCGACGCCTATTTCAAGCGCGTCTTCCAGAACCCCAACCTCCAGGTGAAGGCGCGCCCGCGCAAGGATGATTCGGCCGAGCTTTACATCGGCGACGAGTTTCTGGGTCTCGTATTCAAGGACGAGGACGAAGGGGACTACAATTTCTCGATGGCGATTCTCGACATCGATCTCTGACCGCGCCGTGAGCCTACGGCGGGGCTCAGCATCCAAGCCGTCTTGCACCAGACCGCCTCGACCAAGCATTTGCCACCTTCAACTCACGGAAACGATTGGCAAGGCTGAGCCCGCTGGCGGAGCATGCGGAGTTCCGGCAAGCGAACCGCGCGACCCAGGTTGCAGCGCGCCGCCGGGCAGCCCGCCGGGTTTTCCGCGGCCCGGGGCCACTTGCTTCGCCTGGGGGCCTGACAGGGCGGGGCTGGACTCGATCATGAGGACCTTGCCTGGCGCTTGCTGCGGCGCTTCTATCCTCTCCAGCGGCAGTGACATGATTGGAGGACGCATGGGGATTTTTGCGATCGACGGCAAGTCGCCGGCATTTGCCGACCGTGCCGGCAACTGGATCGCGCCGGGGGCCGTCATCATCGGCGACGTCGAGATCGGCAGGCATGCCGGCATCTGGTTTGGCGTGACGATCCGCGGCGACAACGAGCCGATCCGCATCGGCGAAGCGACCAACGTCCAGGAGAACGTCGTCATGCACACGGACCCCGGCTTTCCGCTGACCATCGGTTCGGGGTGCACGATCGGCCATCGGGCGCTGCTGCATGGCTGCACGATCGGCGACGACAGCCTGGTGGGCATGGGCGCGATCATCCTGAACGGCGCCACAATAGGCAGGAATTCGCTTGTCGGAGCGGGCGCGCTGGTCACCGAAGGCAAGGTGTTTCCCGACGGTTCGCTCATCGTCGGCTCGCCCGCCAAGATCGTGCGGGCTCTCGACGAGGATGCAATGGCGGCAATCCGCGCAACGGCGGCGCACTATGTCGCAAATGGGCGGCGGTTCGCTGCCGGGCTGACCGAAGGCTGATCCCGCCATGCCCGGAAGCTGCCGCTGCGCCTGGTCGATGCTCACCGGGAAATTGCGGAGCCGGCCCCGGGGACCTGGGGCCGGCTCCTGAGCCCGGTCGTAGGGACGGGGCCGGTGGGGGACTCGACCGGGTTTTCGAGCTTGCTACCTGACGCTTCCGACGGCCGTGGTGGCGCGGCTGTCGCTGATTGTAACCCAGGCGCCGGAACTGCGCTCCGACTGTCGTTTCAGGAACGTGTACTCGCTCTCGTTCCAGGTGAGCACGCGCGGTTCCAGATTGTCGAGAATGAAATCGCCGCGGCTTGTCCGCACCGTGAGAACGGCATGGCCCTCACCATTCGGCTGCCGCGCCACTGTAAGCAGCAGGTCGCCGGCCGGTATGCCGGCCCTCATCAGCCGGCGGCGCTTCTCGATCGCATAATCCTCGCAGTCGCCGACTTTCGTCGGATACGACCAAACCTCCTCCTCGCCCCAAATCTCCATGTCGGTGAGCGGGACGACCGCCAGGTTGACACGGTCGTTGACCTGGACGATCGCCGCCCAGAGCTTCCGGGTAAGCTCGACGGGTGCGCGCCTGGCCGTCTTTTGGCGGCATTCCTCCGGTTGCCGGAGGCAGAACTCGTAGTGTCCGACGGGCTGTGACGTGCGCCCACCGACACGCATGTAGACCTCGGCGGCTTCCGCAGCCTGTCCCCAGCCTGCTGCGAGCGCCATCGCGACAAGCATCGCCTTCCCCTCGAACCTTGCCATGCTGTCCCCCTGTTCGCGAGGACAATGGCAGAACTGAATTTATTTCCGGGAAAAAGCCGAAATAGACATTGAGTAAAATTTAGCGCAACCTCAATCTAATGTGGCCGGTTATAAGTATAGAAATTGAGTCGAATTTTATTCTTTCGTGCGATGCAGAGGCCCGGCGCCCGGATCGTCCCCGCAGTAGGTTTTCTAAGATTCGTCGGCAACGGTCCTCATCGCTGCTGTGCACGCGGATGTGACGGAAGCGTTTGGAATCTTCGGGATAGGCGCTGCGCTAGGCGGCGGGGTATCGGGGGCTCGGGTGCAGCGGAAGCCGAATAAACATATAGGAACTGCTGCCTGAGGCTCCAGTCCTGGGTTCGGGCGGTGCGCCTTCAGCGAGGTCGCAGGGGACCGTCAGGTCCGGCCGGTGACCGAAAGGTCCGAGTCGAGCATTTCGGGTCGCTGGATGACCGCGAATTCGATGGCCACGCCTTCCTCGAAGTGACGCACGATCTGTCCGCGCATCGTGCCCAGGGTCACCTGAACCCCGAGCGCCGGCTTGACGTCGATTTCGATAGCCGCTCCCGACAGCGACAGGTCGATTATTCGGCACTGGTACTGCCGACCGTCCGTCAGTTGCAGGACGCTCACGGGATTGCGGGGAGCCACGCGCTCGTGGCGGCGATCTTCGGGCAGGTCGAGTTCGTGCTTGTTGGCAAGCCAGGTAAGCTGCGCGGCAAGCTTGTCTCTTTTGCGGTCGGACGCGACGACTGTCATTGCGAATCCGTCCTGCAGCGGGCGTGTGATCACACCCTCGACGCGGCCGATATGGTCGATGTAGGCGATCACCTTCTCGCCGGGCTGGCCGATCCGCTCCGCGCGCAGCGAAACGTTGCCCGGCGACATGTCCATGACCTGGCAGGGATGCTCGGTGCGGTCCTCGAGCATGAAGCGGCCATAGATCTTGACGCGGACGCGCTGAAAATTCCGGCGTTCGACCGCTGACGGCGTGTGATCTACCGCCGCTGACCTCATCTCTCTCATGCCCTCGCTGGATGTCGTTCGCCAGAATGCGAAGATCCGGCTCCAAGATTATCGCGAAATCGGTTAACAACCGGTAATCTGCTGCGCGCCTCTTTTTCCTTTATCCCTATCCCTGCCGCCCGCCGTCGAGCACGACGAGGTGGCGGATGCGCCTTGCTCCCGGAGTAAGAAGGGTCGTCTCGGACGTCGGTGACCGGCCGGGAAGAATGCCCGGAACGGTGGTCGCCGCACGGTTCTTCAGAAACAGCGGCTCGCGATCGGGATCGACGACGCGGACCGATTGGATCCTTCCATCGCCAAGCGGATCGGCTCCCATCCAGAACGGCTTGGCCAGTGCCGACATGATACCCAGCGAGCGCGGGTTCTCGACTCCGCCATCCAGCGGCAGCAGCAGCATCTCGAATGCAAGGAGGCGGCGGCTGCGGCTGCAGCCCTCGAAGGCGATTGCAGCCACCGATTTCGCCCTGAAAACCCCCTCCGCAAGTCTGGCGACCAGGCGCTGATCCTGTTCGCGCCATAGGGAAGGGAAGGAGAAGCCCTTGAGTTCACGGCCGTAAACGGAACAGAGGCGGGTTCCAGCGAGCCGGAAGACCGCTTCGCGCCGCGTGTCTTTCTCCAGAATGAATGTGTCGGGGAGCAGCGCCTTGATGTCGGCGGGTTCGATTTCGGTCCGCTTCGGGGCGACGCGGCCGTTCCTGAGCCGGTTCCAGTATTGGAACAGTTGGATCGATCCGGGCTGTTTCATTGCCGTTCGGGCTCCGCCAGACTGTGCCATCGGTGAACAGGGGAGCGCCCCCGATGACCTTCATGCAGTCTCAAGCACGACGCGTGCCAGCAGGCTTTTCGGTTGTTAACGGTGGCGGACCGTTAAGGTTAACAGATGGTTTACGTTGCGGCGTTGCCGTTCTCCAGCGACGACGTCGCCGACGCAAGCCTGATGACTCCAGTCGGTGCTTCGGGGAGGTGAGGGGGCTCGGCAAGCCGTTCAGGTACGGACCTGGACGGCTTTTCCTTTGTGATCGCGCGGCGGCTGGGCTACAGGGTCGGATCGAAGTGGAAACGCCTTCGAATGACTCCGATCCGCCACCAAAAGTCACCAGCGGGTGCGTTTCCTTCAGCGCCCTCAGCTGTCGAGCAGACGCCTCTCAGCTTGACCCTTCGGGAAGCATGACCGAACCGGTCCCCGATGTCCCGCCCGGCGGAGTGCAGGAACCCGAGAAGACGGCGACGGCGCGCGAGCCGGTCTTCAATCTGCCGGGAGTGGTCCTGCTGCTGATGTCGCTTTGCGTTGCGATCCATCTGCTGCGGCTCTATCTGCTCGACGTCGACCAAGACCGCCTTCTTCTCGATTATCTCGCCTTCATTCCTTCCTTCTATTCAAGCCGGATGCTGATCGACGTCTTTTCCTTCACCAGTCCGGTGAGCTATTCGCTGCTGCATGGCAGTCTGCCGCACCTGGCGATAAACATGATCTGGCTGGCCGCCTTCGGATCGCCTCTGGCCAACCGTCTCGGAGCCGCGCGGTTCGTCCTGTTCTGGGTGGTGACTTCGATGGCGGCTGCCGCGCTTCATTTCGCCGTGTACCCGCTCGACAATGCGCCACTGGTCGGCGCATCGGGCGCCATTTCTGGCATGATGGGCGCGGCCGCGCGCTTCGGCTTTCGAATGCAGTCCGTCTCCGGAAAGGCGGCCTTCGGCGGCTCCATCCTGCCGATCGCGCAGGTTCTGCGTCGGCGCGGCGTCGTGACCTTCCTTGCCGTCTGGATGATCGTCAACCTGGCCACGGGGTTGCTCGGCATGGTGCCCGGCGAGCAGAGCCAGATAGCCTGGGAAGCGCATATAGGCGGTTTTGTCGTGGGCTTCTTTTTTGTCCATTGGTTCGACCCGCGGCGGCCGCCCGCGTCCGGCCGGTTGCCGTCGCCGTAGCGGCGGGCAGGCGGCATGGGACTGCCTACATATCCCGGCTTCGCACTTGCAAAGAATCCAGCCCTGAAGCACCATGCCTCCCTCGGGACCGAGACAGGGCGGCCGGCCCGCTGCGGCTGAATGGAGGACGCCATGACCGTCAAAGCCATCCTGGAACAAAAGGGGCACAACGTCTTCTCGATCAGTCCTGACGAAAAGCTTTCCGAGGCGGTCCGCATGCTTACCGAACATCGCGTCGGCGCGCTGGTCGTGACCAACAACGACAGGATCATCGCCGGCATCATTTCCGAAAGGGACGTCGTTCGGGTGCTCGGCAAGGAGGGTGCAGCGGCTCTCGATCACCCTGTGCGCTCGGCCATGACGGCAAAGGTGAGGAGCTGCAACGAGCATCACACCGTCCACGAAGTGATGGAGATCATGACGCTCGGCCGCTTCCGCCATTTGCCCGTCGAGAAGGATGGCCATCTCGACGGCATCGTTTCCATCGGCGACGTGGTGAAGCGGCGCATCGAAGACGTCGAGCGTGAGGCCGACCAGATCAGGGCGTACATAGCAACCGCCTGAAGCCCGGCTCCGGCGTCGCAGCCAGCAGACCCCACCAGCGCCGCCGGGCTCTTGCCTCACGTGGGGCTT
>JAJFMR010000259.1:0-4842 GCA_020696915.1 Rhizobiaceae bacterium
CGGCTGGCATGTCGCCGCCTTTGCGCTGGTTCTTTTCGCGACTTTCGGCCTTTTCGCGATTGGCGGCATGGGTGGCGGCGACGCCAAGCTTCTCGCCGCCACCTCACTCTGGATGGGTTTCGGCACGCCGCTGGTCGGCTATCTCGTCACGTCCTCGGTTGCCGGCGGCGCTCTCACTCTGCTCATCCTGGCCTTCCGGAATTCGGGAATTGCCGTGCTGACCGCCGAAAACCCGTTCCTGCGAAATTTCTCGGAAGGCGCCGCCGGCGTGCCCTACGGCATCGCGCTTGGTATCGGCGGTCTCTTGGCCTACCGGGACTCGCCGCTGATGATCTGGGCCGTGGAACGGCTTGCCGCCCCCTGACGCCGGCACGTCGCCTGCCCCGCAGGCCGGCAAGGGCTTGAGCGCCCGGCCCATCGCTCCGACTGCGTAAAGGTTGCGTTAAGCACGATCGTAATCATTGCATTAACCGTAATTTGACGATTGCGGTTGCATGGTCCGGCCTGGCTTGGGTTTTGCCTCGGACGAGGTGCGGACAAATGGCGGCTTCCCGATTGATCATTCTTGGCATTGCAGTGGCTGCTGCGGCAGGCGCCGGCTACGTTGCCAAGAACATGCTGGCCGCGCCGCCGCCGCAAATCGTCGACAACTCCCAGCGGCAGCCCTCGATCGAACTGTCGGAAGTCCTGGTCCTGACCGGGGACGTGCCGATGGGAGCGACCATAGGCGACCTGCTCGCCTGGCAGGCGTGGCCGACCGACGCGATGAACGATCACTTCGTCACCCGCGCCGAGGAACCCGAGGCCCGCGACGAGCTGCGAACCGCCGTGGCGCGGGTCGCCATGTATGGGGGCGAGCCGTTGCGCAGGTCGAAGCTCATCGGCGAAGGCATGAGCTTCATGTCGTCGATCCTGCCCTCGGGAAAGCGGGCCATCGCCACGCAGATCGCGGCCGACACCTCGGCCGGCGGCTTCATCCTTCCGAACGACTACGTGGACGTGATCATGACGCGCCGTTCCGATGACGCGGCAACCGCGGGCGGCTTCATCACCGAAACCATCCTCAAGAACATCCGGGTCCTGGCGATCGACCAGGCAATCCAGGAGGACGCGGAAGGCCGCCGCGTGAAGATAGGCGAGACAGCGACCCTGGAGCTCACACCGCAGCAGTCGGAGATCATCACGGTCGCGCAGCAGATGGCCGATCGGCTGACGCTGGCGCTCCGTGCCGTGGTGGATACGCAGGAAAAGGTCGAGGACGAAGCCGACCACCTGGTCTCGGGAAACGGCAGGCGGGGCACCGTTCGGCTCATCAGGTCCGGTGAAGTTTCCGAAGTGGGGGCAAGGAAATGAGGTCCAACCGTACTGCGCCGTACGCGCTCGGGAGACGCGGCATCCGGGCTGCTTCCATCCTGGCGGCGACGCTCGGTCTCGTCTTTGCCGGCGCCGTAGCGCCGCTGGCCGCCGACAAAAAGACGGACGATCCCGTGCGTGTCGGATCGGCCAAGCACGGTCAAAGGATCAAGCTCGGCCTGAACAAATCCGTGGTCATCGACCTTCCGGCCGACGCATACGATATCCTCGTGGCCAATCCCGCGGTAGCCGACGCGGTCACCCGCACCGCCCGCCGCATCTATCTTTTCGGCAAGGCTGTCGGCGAGACCAACATTTTCGTGTTCGGCCCCAACGGCGAGCAGATCGTCAGTCTCGACCTCGCCGTCGAACGCGACGTCGCCGGCCTCGAAGAGTACATAAAGCGCTTCATCCCTAGCTCGAACGTCAGCGTCGAGCTGATCAACGACAACGTCGTGTTGACCGGCACGGTGGAAACGCCACTTGACGCCCATCGGGCAGCTTCCATCGCCTTCATGCTCGTCAGGGGCGGCGAGGCGACGACCGGTCAGTATTCGCAGACCGCTTCCGGCGGCTCCACGGACGGCGGCGTCGACATCGACAATCCGGATTCGCAGCGCCAGCTCAGCGGCATAGTCAACCTCATCGAGATTGTCGGTGAAGACCAGGTCATGCTGAAGGTGACAATTGCGGAGGTGAGCCGCAACGTCATGAAACAGCTGAATGTGAGCCTGATCGGCGACGGCTCGAGCAACGGCATCAGCTGGGGCGCGATCAGCGAAACGATTCCCGGGCTCGGAAAGCCGATCGCACCTTCGGGGTTTTCGTTCGGAACGTCGGCGCTCGATGCGTACTTCAACGCCATGGAGCAGGCCGGCGTCATGAAGACTCTGGCCGAGCCGACGCTGACCGCCGTGTCGGGCGAGCAGGCGACCTTCAGGGTCGGCGGCGAATTCAACCTGGTCACCAACCAGTCCGACGAGAACAACGGCACGACCTATGACATCGAGAAGCTCGAATACGGCATAGGGCTGGAATTCAAGCCGGTGGTGCTGTCGGCCGGCCGCATCAGCCTGAAGGTCCGCACCTCGGTCTCGGAGCCCACGGACGAGGCGTCGGTGACGCTTTCGGGCGGTTTTGGCGCGCGTAACTCGTCCTTTCGTCAGCCGGGGATGACGGCGCTGTCGATTCGCAAGCGGCTGGCCGACACCACGGTCGAGCTTCCCTCCGGCGGATCGATGATGATTGCCGGCCTTGTCCGCGATGACATCCGCCAGGCGGTAAACGGCCTGCCCGGACTGTCGAAGCTGCCGGTGCTCGGCACACTTTTTCGCAGCCGTGACTTCGTTCGCAACGAATCCGAACTCGTCATCATCGTGACCCCCTACATCGCCCGTCCGGTTGCCCGCAACCAGCTCGCCAGGCCCGACGACAATTTCAATGCCGCAAGCGACGGCGCCGCCATGTTCCTTGGGCGCGTCAACCGCGTCTACGGCACGATGAAGACCAACAAGCCGAACGGCCGCTATCACGGGGTCGTCGGCTACATCTACAAGTGATCGGGGGATCAGCGGCCATGTCTGACGTTCTGTCGACCAGCAGGATGGTTGCGCCTGTGGCAGCGCCAAGTCGGCCCGCGCGCCGGGCGGCACTGAGCGCGCTGTTCCCGGCCGCCGTCTGCCTGCTGGCTGCCTGCGCCGATCGCCACAGCGTTGCCGTCGGCAGCGTCCCGGAAGACTACCGCACGAACCATCCTATCGTGATCGCCTCAAAGGAGGAGGTCCTCGACCTTGCGGTCGGCGCCAGCGATCGCGGCGCCACCGTTCCGCAACGCGACTCGCTGCTGGGCTTCCTCGCCAATTACGACAGGTCGGCTGCCCCGGTACTGACGATCATGGCGCCCTCCGGCGCGGCAAACGACCTTGCTGCGGCCGATGCCGCGAATGATTTCGCCCATATCGCGCGCAACAGCGGCATCCCCGCCGACCGCATCATGATCGCCGCCTACCGCGCCGGCCCGATCGAGGCCTCGGCGCCGGTTCGGGTTTCCTATACGGCGATGCGCGCCCAGACCGATAGATGCGGCCGGTGGCCGGAGGACATCCTGGAATCCAGCGAGAACAGGCATTTCGCCAATTTCGGCTGCTCATACCAGAACAATGTGGCTGCGCAGCTCGCCAATCCCAACGATCTGCTCGGGCCTCGAAAGCAGACGCCGATCGATGCCGACAATCGCAGCGCGGTGATCGAGGACTACCAGGGAATAAAGCAGAAGCCACCGTCAAGCTTCGACCCGACCATCGGTTTCTGAGGCAGGGGCAGCGGGGAATGCAATGAACAATCTGGCGTACGACAATCAGGCCGAGGCCGCCGCCGAGGTCGATGAGGAGATAGCTGCCCTCCAAGAACTGCGGCCGGTGCCTCGCATCTCCATCCAGGCGTTTTGCGAGACCGACGGCATAGCCCAGCCAATCGCGCGGGCCGGCCAGGACCGCCGCATGGCCAAGGCGCATCTCAAGGTCCACATGGGAGGGATAGCGACGGCGGTCGAGTTCTACCAGTCGGCTCCGACTCCCAATCTGATCATCGTGGAATCGCGCCGCGAGCCCCGGGAAATGCTGCAGTCGCTGCAGCAACTGGCCGAATGCTGCGATCCAAGCTCCAAGGTGGTGGTCATCGGGCACTACAACGATGTCGGACTCTACCGTGAGCTGATCCGTTCCGGGATCTCGGAATATGTCGTGGCGCCAATCTCCATGGCCGACGTGGTCAGCGTGATCTCGACCATCTTCGTCGATCCGGATGCCGAGCCGATAGGCCGTTCCATCGCCTTCGTCGGCGCCAAGGGCGGCGTCGGCTCCTCGACCATGGCGCACAATGCCGCCTGGGCGATGTCGACGCTGTTCAAGTCGGAAGTCGTGGTGGCCGACCTCGACCTCGCCTTCGGCACCGCCAACATCAATTTCGACCAGGACCCCGCGCAGGGGATCGCCGAGGCGGTGTTTTCGCCCGAGCGCATCGACGAGGTCTACCTCGATCGGCTGCTTGCACAGTGCTCCGAGCACCTGTCGCTGCTTGCGGCGCCCTCGACGCTCGAGCGGGTCTATGATTTCGATCCGGACGCGTTCGCGCAGATCATCGACACGGCGCAGCGCAGCGCCCCGCTGCTGGTCCTGGATGTGCCTCACGTCTGGAACGGTTGGACGAAGAACACGCTGATGAAGGCTGACGAGGTGGTCGTCACGGCGACGCCTGAACTCGCCAATCTGCGCAACACCAAGAACCTGATCGACATGATGAAGCGGCTGCGCCCCAACGATCTGCCGCCCAAGCTGATCATCAATCAGGCGGGCGTTCCCAAGCGTCCCGAAATCAGCGCCAGGGATTTCGCCGAGCCGCTCGGCGTTTCGCCCATGGCGGTCGTCCCTTTCGAGCCCCTGCTGTTCGGGAATGCCGCCAACAATGGACGAATGCTCGGCGAGATGGACG
>JAJFMR010000259.1:4850-5805 GCA_020696915.1 Rhizobiaceae bacterium
CAGACGATCAACGAGATCGCGCATGTGCTGACCGGCCGCAGCGAGGTCAAATCGAAGAAGAAGGCCGGCTTCGGCGGCCTGCTCGGCCGACTGAAGCTGAAGAAGGCATGATTTTGCAGCGGCGGAACCGGTAAGACGAGATGTTTGGCAGGCGAGGCAGTGACGAGGGCAACCGCGGCAGGACCGAATTTCGCCCGCCCGCATCGGCGGCCCTGCCGAGTGCCGCCGACACGCTGACGGCGCCGCGGCCGCCCGCGGCGGCTTCTACGCCGGCACCATCGCCGGCCCGCCGGCTGGCCGTTGCGCCGCCCTTGGCGGCTGAACCGCGCATGCCGCGCGAGCGCTCCGAAAGCGATTACGACACCAAGAGCCAGGTGTTTTCAGCGCTTATCGACACGATCGACCTGTCGCAGCTCGCCAAGCTCGATCCGGAAAGTGCGCGCGAGGAGATCCGCGACATCGTCAACGACATCATCGCGATCAAGAACTTCGCGATGACCATCGCGGAACAGGAGGAGTTGCTTGAAGACATCTGCAACGATGTTCTCGGCTATGGTCCGCTCGAACCGCTGCTTGCCCGCGACGACATTGCCGACATCATGGTGAACGGCGCGAAGAACGTCTACATCGAGGTCAATGGCAAGGTCGAGCAGACCGGCATCCGCTTTCGCGACAACCAGCAGCTCCTCAACATCTGCCAGCGCATCGTCAGCCAGGTCGGCAGGCGGGTCGATGAATCTTCGCCGATCTGCGACGCTAGACTGCCCGATGGCTCCCGCGTCAACGTCATTGCGCCGCCCTTGTCCATCGACGGCACGGCGCTGACGATCCGCAAGTTCAAAAAGGACAAGCTCACCCTCGACCAGCTGGTCAGGTTCGGCGCGATATCTCCGGAAGGCGCCGACGTGCTGAAGATCATCGGGCGCGTCCGCTGCAATGTCATCATTTCGGGAGG
>JAJFMR010000260.1 GCA_020696915.1 Rhizobiaceae bacterium
CCAGGTGTGGCCCCGCTTCTCCAGTTCGGACAGCAGCGAGGCCGGCTCGTGGCGTAGCAGCGCCGACATCACCTCGCCTGGCTGCATCGCCGCCGTGGCTTCGAGGATACGCACCATGGCCTCGGGCGCGTCGAGTTCACGCTTGTCCAGGTGCATCAGCGGGTCCGGCCATTGTGATCCCACGCCGGGCGCCGCCTCCTCATCCGGGAATTGGTCTTCCTCCCTCCGGGTGAACAGGACTTCCCAGTCGCCGCCGTCGCTTTTACGCTCCCGATGCGAGAATCCCTTCGAGGCCAGCACCTGGAACAACGGTGCCGGACGGAACGGCGCAATAAGCCTCAGTCCTTCTCCAGGCCTCAGGGACTCAATGGCCGACAAGATCTCGCCGAACGGCTCACCGCCTAAAGCGAGGATCGGCCTGACGTCCAGTTCCACGTACACCGTCATTATCGCATCATTCTTCCAGTTTCGGTCCGGCTCCTAACCACGAAGGATACCGACTGCAATTCGGATCGGCGCCTCGCATCACAACGAAAGCAGCCCCGTGGGTGCGGCAACCTGTTCCGGCAGAATTCAGTTCGGACGGGTGTCGGACACGGCTCCTCGGCTCGCCGCGAGCGCGTCGAAAGGAATGCTATTCGGGCAGAAGTCGCGATATGTTCGGAGGAATGCGGCGTTTCCGAGATCGCTGCGACACCGCATACGGTGATCGCAGGACATGCAGGTGCGGCACAATTCGCGGTAGGACGGATGATTGTGCTCCGCAAATTCTGCCGGGTCGATTCCGACGGATCGCATTGCCGGCGTGAGCAGGTCCTCCGAGGCGAAGGGCAGCCGCATCGCCCTGTCGAACTCTGACGGCGCCAAGCCGGCATCGCCGAGCAGATGCGCACATGCTTCCGGACCGAGCGCCCGGAACTCCCTGACCGTCGCCCGGCTCCGCTTCCGGTCTTCGAGATAGGCGAGCGCCAGGTGAAATAGCCGGAATGATTCGCTGACCATGTTCCCGTACATAGAACTCTCCCAAGCTCCAGACCCGTGCAACGGGTCGCGCGATGTCCCGAGACTGTCCTGACGGACACTGCCGCGGTAATTGGAGGCAGACTAGGCGTTACCGGCGACTTGCTCTTTGTCGAAGCTCAAACTCGGTCTCGGCAGCTCGCCGCCCGAGCTTGTGTCGCCGCACGGCAAATGCGGACCGGACGCCGGTTTGACACAGCAAAAGGACGTCGGCCGCGGCGCTGCGGCCTCCGGCCGGCGAATGGGCGGTCCCGACGGGACGCAGCCGGATGGGCCGACGCCTCAGCCTGAGCCCCACCGGACGGACAGCTCGGCCTTACTGCTGGTGATGGGCAGCTACGGCCGTTCCCGACCTCGCGAGCGCATCTTGGGGGCGTAACGCAATCCATGCTGGAGGAACTGCCGCTGTCCATCCTTATCGCCCGCTGGAAGTGGGTCGGTCCAAGGGGCAACGAGGCTGCCTGCCTGCCGCCGGACCTGCTCTAGTCTCCGGCCTCGCGTCCGGAAACCTGGCCGACCGCGACGCGGAAGAACACGTGATCGGGGCGATCGGACAGCGGCGGCGATACGGGTTTCAAGGCGCCCGGCTGCCACCAGTCCGCGTGCCTGCTCAGCAGCGACCAGGCGTGGTCACGCAGGACCTTGTGGCCGATCCGATCCGGAAGTTCTTCGTAGCGGCCTTCCACAACGACACTCTTCCACGCCGCGCCTTGTCCGCGCTCTTCGACCAGGACCGAGACCAGTGGATTGGCCCGCATGAACTCGATCTTCCTGCCCAGCGCCGAAAACGCGTAGAGATGGTTGGCCGAATAAGCGAAGTAGATCGGCACCACATAGGGTTGATTGTCTTTCGCGCAGGCCAGGCGGCCGAGACGGCTTCCCGTCAAAAGGTTCGTGCATTCGAGCGTGCTCAGCGTTCGGACCCACATCGTTCCTGCTCCTTGCGTCGCTCATGCGTCCGCGACCCCTCATCATCCTGCCATCGGCGAGCACGAGCAAGCTCCGATGGCGTGGCAGGCCGCTCCCCGTACCCGGAACAACGCTCCTCAGGCGCTATGCGCGTGGCGCCGGCGCCACTATCCGTCCGCCAGCGAATTTCGCCAGGCTGCTCGAAATCAAGGCATGGCTTTCCGGCGAACGGCTTGCCTGATGTAGTTCAAGCATGGCGCGCAGCGGTTCGCGTTCAGAATTTGAGAGCACAAGAGGTTAAGGGATTTACGTGCTTCGGATAGAAGCGGAAATACCCGAGGCCCGTGGCGCCGGGACAGGAGGATCGCATGTCGGACATCCGCATCGGGCTGGTAGGGGCGGGGCTCATCGGGCGGACTCATGTCGAGACGATCAGGGGTACCCCCGGCTTTCGCCTCGCCGGCATCGTCGATCCGGCACCACAGGGCGCCGAGATGGCGCGATCGCTCGATGTGCCGCTCCATGCCAGTATCGAAGATCTGGTCGCTTCGCGCGGCGCAGACGGGGTGATCGTGGCGACCCCGACCGACCTCCACGTTCCCATCTCCGTCGGCTTGCTGGAGGCGGGCCTGCCGGTGCTTCTGGAAAAGCCGATCGCCGAAACGGTGGAGAAGGCCATGGCGCTTCTGGACGTCGAGGCGCGCACCGGCGTGCCCTTGCTGGTCGGCCATCACCGCCGACACAATCCCATCGTCCGTGCCGCGCGAAAGGCAATTTCGGAAGGCGCGATCGGCCAGCTGGTTACGGCCTCCGTGCTCTGCACGCTGTACAAGCCGGACGGCTATTTCGAAATCGCGTGGCACCGCCGGCCGGCGGTCGGCGGTCCGCTGCTCATCAATCTCATTCACGAGATCGACCTCATGCGTCATCTGTTCGGCGACGTCGCATCGGTTTCGGCGATCAGCTCCAACGCCGTGCGAAGGCTGGACGTGGAAGACACGGCCGCCGCGATCCTGCGCTTCGCGAACGGCGGCATGGCGACCATGACCGTCACGGATGCGGCGGTAGGACCGTGGGCGTGGGACCTCTCGGCGGGCGAGAATCCCGGGCGGTTTCCTGCCCACCCGATCCAGTCGCATTTTTTCGCCGGCAGCGAAGGAGGGCTGACGCTTCCGGATCTCGTCCACTGGACGCATGACGGCGAGAAGAACTGGACGAATGCGATTCACAGCACGCGGCTACCGGTGGAGCACGAGGATTCCTATCGTGCCCAGCTGCGTCATTTCGGCGCCTTGATCGCCGGCGAAGCCGCTCCGGTGGTGTCAGGCCTGGAAGCCACGAAGAACCTTGCCACGATAGAGGCGATCGGGGAGGCCGCGGCAAGCGGATCTGAAACCCGGGTCAGGCTCGTTCGACCTGGGACTTGAGTTAGATCCGGGCCGCCGGGCTCGTGTCGCCCGACCGAGGCGAGGCGCCAAGCCATTCCCAGGCGGCCGCCTCGTCTTCAAGCCTAAAATGGCGGATCTCGGCCTTGGCCATCGCGTCAAACAAGGACACCCAGTTGGCAAGCCAGGGCGGGCCGCCGACGATCGCATATCGCTCGACGCTGGAAAGCGCCGCCAGCTTCATCTTCACCAGATCTTCATCCACGAGACCGGCGATTTCGGCGCCACCGAGCCGGGTGATCTTGCCGAGCACACGCCTCGGCCCTGTTGTGAACCGTTCAGCAACGGCTTCGAGATCCTGCCTGGTGAGCCTACCGTCGATCTCGAACGCCAGAACGTCCAGCCTGCCTGTCTCGACGATACGGATGCCGGCGCCGTGCGGGCGGGAATCGCGACCCTCCACCCAGGCAAGCGCACGCTCGCGATCGCTCGGCTCAAACGTCTCATAACTGATGTTCGGCAGCAGTGCGCTCTCCATTCTCGCCGCGGCACGCAGCCAGGCCTGGTCGCTCACCACGGCGATCCGCCCGAAGCGCTTCAGCTTGCCGAGCAGAGGCAGGCCGCGCCGCAAGTATTCGAGGAGGTGCTTTACTTCGAGACCACTGAATCCGACTGCTTCGACGAACATGTGCGTCTTCTCCCTGCTGGAGATCGAACGCTCGACGATCTCCAGGAGGTGCTCGAGCGCCTCGTGCTCGAGCTTTCCCTCGATGCGG
This sequence comes from Rhizobiaceae bacterium, assembly GCA_020696915.1. Lineage (GTDB taxonomy): Bacteria > Pseudomonadota > Alphaproteobacteria > Rhizobiales > Rhizobiaceae > JAJFMR01. The sequence continues at coordinate 4,091 of JAJFMR010000260.1, forward strand.
AAGGCGATGACGTCCTCAGCCGATGGAAGCATTTCAAGAGCCATGGCCGATCTCCTCGCTACGCGGCAGGCAGCCGATCGCCAGAACTCAAGTGGCCCGCTGGCAGGCAGCTCCGCAGCAACGGAGATAGCCTGTCGCCGAGCGAAGGCAAATGCAAACCGCGCCACGGGGCTCAGACATTCCGGCTGTCGCCCCAGCGATAATAGCGGAGGGCGGCGCCGAGAAACCACGGTCTGCCGAAGTAGTAGGGGCGCGTCGGAAACGGAATGCCGTCGAAGCCGGTCCTTCCTTCCGGAAGTCCTAGCACGAGCTGCCCTGTCCGCATCCCGAGATAGCTCGCCATGGAGACGCCCGATCCGCAATAGCCCATTGCATAATGAATGCCGTCATGCCTGCCTGAATGCGCGATCGCGTCGAACGTATAGCCGACGAAGCCCATCCACGAATGACTGATGCGAACGTCGGCCAACTCCGGGAAAAGCCGGACGAGTTCAGCCCTGAGAAGCGGCGCGCTCTTCAGGGGATCGGTCTCGTCATGGCTGACGCGCCCGCCGAACAGGATGCGGCGGCGGTCGGGCGACATCCGGTAGTAGTAGACGACCATGCGGGTGTCGGAGACGACGCGGCCGGTCGGGAACAGGCGATCGACGAGAGCCGGAGGCAGCGGTTCGGTGGCGATGATATAGCTGCCGATGGGGATCACGCGGCGCTGCTGCCAGCGCGTGACCGGACCGGTATATCCGTTGGTGGC
>JAJFMR010000016.1 GCA_020696915.1 Rhizobiaceae bacterium
GCTCGATCTCACCGCATCGGGGGCGGCATCGCAGCCCACCCTCGACAGCGTCTTTTATCCCGGCATCACCGATCTGCTCGCCTCCGAGGCCCAGTTCACCGACGTCATCCATCAGGATCACTATTCGGACTGCCACATCATGCCCGTGGGCACTGCCGATCCGATCCGCGCCATGCGGGCGGCAGACCGGCTCCCGATCATCATGGATTCGCTTACGACCGCCTACAATCTGGTGATCGTCGAATGCGGCCCCACCGACGCCGAAGGGATGCGAAGGCTTGTCACCGGCGGCACCGAGGTACTGCTCAGCGTGATGGAGGCGAATAGCGATGTGGCCGAGGCTGCGGAAAGGCTGAAGGAAAGCGGCTTTCCGGGATTGACCCTGGTGAGGACGGCCGGCTACCGGCCGCCCGCCGCGAGGCTGCGCGACCGCTCCGCGGCATAACTCGCAAGGGCGGAGTCTCTCCAAGGCGAGGGAAGCGGCGATCTCCGCATGGAGCGGAATGCCGGCATCATCTGTTCTTCGGGGGCGGGGACAAAAGCAGCCATTTGATGATGCCCATGGCCGGCAGAACCCACAGGATTCCGGTAACGAAGAAAAAGGCCAGATGCGCCAGCGGGCCCGAATCGCCCAGCCGGTGAACCGCCACGGTCGTTGCGACCAGCGCGTAGACGATCACCAGGGCGACGAGAACAACGGTTCCGATGAGTTTTTTCAGCCGTAGGGGCAATGCAGGTCCTCTTGCGCCAAGTGCGCCAGTCCGTTTCGGATAGGTCCGTAGCACGCCTGCCGCTATCGCCGAAGGTCCTGTCGGCGCGGCGCGACGGCGTGTCGCTGAGACCGCGGCCTTGAAAGCGATGCCGGGATGGTACACCAATCCCGAAACTGGAGCTGTTCATGGCGGCGATCACCACGACTTTGACCCCCTTGGCCGCGCGCAGCGAGCACGATCGGCAGTTGCGCAACCGGGCGCTTGTGCGTGGGTGGCTCTATGTCGTTCTTTTGGCCCTGTTTACGCTGGTGCTGGTCGGCGGCGCCACGCGACTGACCGATTCTGGCCTCTCGATCACCGAATGGAAGCCCGTCCACGGGGTCGTTCCACCGCTCTCGGACAGCGATTGGCAGGAGGAGTTCGCGAAGTATCGCCAGATTCCCGAATACGAGCAGATCAACAAGGGCATGACCCTTTCGGAGTTCAAGCGCATCTTCTGGTGGGAATGGGCTCACCGGTTCCTGGCGCGGGGGGTGGGATTCGTTTTCGCGCTGCCTCTCGTCTTCTTCTGGGCCACCGGCCGTCTGGAGCCGGGACTCGCCCCGAAGCTCGCCGGCCTGCTTCTGCTCGGCGGCCTCCAGGGCGCGGTGGGCTGGTGGATGGTCGCGTCGGGCCTCGTCGAGCGGGTCGACGTCAGCCAGTACCGGCTGGCCCTGCATCTGACGCTGGCCTGCCTGATCTTCGCTGCGACAATGATCGTGGCACGCGGGCTGGCGCCGCATTCCCTGCCCATGGCCAGCCCTCCTACCCGGCGCTTCGCGGGCTTTCTGGTCCTTGCCGTGCTCGTGCAGATCACGCTAGGCGCCTTCGTTGCGGGCCTCGATGCCGGATTGAGCTACAATGACTGGCCGCTGATGGACGGCGCCGTGATTCCGGAAGACCTCATGGTCATGGAGGCGGCATGGCGCAACTTCTTCGAGAATCCCAAGATGGTGCAGTTCATGCACAGGCTGGTCGCCTACCTGCTGCTCGCCGCCGCGCTCTGGCACATGATCGACACGCGTCGGCGGGAAGCGGGCACCACCCATGCCAGACGCGCGCTGGTTCTGTTCCATTTGATCCTCGGGCAGGCGGCGATCGGAGTTGCAACGCTGGCGATGAACGTGCAGCCGCATCTGGCGCTTTTGCACCAGGCCATGGCGCTCGGAGTGCTCGGCTTCGCGGCCGCGCACTGGCGCGGCGCGCGCGGGCCGTACCCGCTGCAGACGGACATTGCGATAAGGACCTGATCCTCTCAGCCGTCCAGTTCGCCCCGCGCCTTCGCCCCGGCCACCTCGGTCATGGCTTCGGTGAGCGCGGCGGTCTCCTGGGCGCCCATCACCGCGTATCTGCTCTCCAGAAGAAAGCACGGCACGCCGCTGATGCCCATGCGCGATGCCGTAGCGACCTCGGTCGACACGGCATCCCTGTCGGCGTCGGTCGAAAGCAGGGCGGCGGTCACGGAAGAGTCCATGCCGGCCTCGGCTGCCGCGCCGGTGAGCACGGAGGGGTCGCCGACATCAACGCCTTTCTGGCGACCGTTTGATGGAACCGAAGTCGAATTCTATTCCCTCGGCCTCGCCGACCGCCTCGATTCTGGCATGGATCTCGCGCAGCTTCTCCTCACTGCCGAACTTGGCCAGCATGTACGCCTTGCGGTCCATGCCCTCCGTCGGAATGGATGGGTCGAGCTGGAAAGGCCGCCAGCGCACGCCGACCTCGATGCCGTCCAGCAGTGCAACCGCCTTGTCCAGCCGCTTCTGACCGATGTAGCACCAGGGGCAGACGACGTCGGAAACGACGTCGACGCTGATCGAGTTGGAGCTGGGCATCAGTCACCGTCCCGCCACCAGGTCGGCAACTGGTAGCCATATACCGGCGTCTTGCCGGGATGATTTATGCGAGCCCAGCGTGCAACCCATTGCTCTGGCCGGTGATAGAGGGGCACGACGTAGAAGCCCGACAGGAGCAACCGGTCGAGCGCCCTTACCGCGGTGACGAACTCGTCGCGTTCGCGAGCCCTGACCATCGCGTCGATGACGCTGTCGATCGCCGGCGACGCCACTCCGGCGAAATTGTAGGTCCCCTGCAGATCGCGGGACGACGATCCCCACCGCCCGACCTGCTCGGCGCCCGGCGACAGCGAGGACGTGTAGGTCTGCAGGATCGTATCGTAATCGTAGGTCTGCTGACGTTGCAGGTACTGGGCGCTGTCCACGGAGCGGATGGTCACGGAAATTCCGATACGCTCGAGGGTGCGCTTCCAGGCGGTGGCGACCGGCTCCCCCGACTTGCCGTTCAGCAGGATTTCGAACGCAACCGGTTTGCCGGCCGGGTCGCTGAGCGTGCGTCCCTCCAGCTTGTAGCCGGCGGCAACGAGCGCATCGAGTCCCTTCTTCAGAAACGTCCGGTCGCGGCCCGAACCATCGGAAGAAGCGGGCGCCCAGGTGCCTGCCATGATCTCCGGCGTGACGGCATCGGGCCATTGCGCCAGCAGCGCCTTCTCGGCATCGCTGGCCGGAACCCCCGAGGAACTCAGCTCCGAGCCGTCATAGTAGCTCTTCGTTCTCGTATAGGCGCCCGAAAACAGATTCTTGTTGGCCCACTCGAAGTCGAAGAGGTCGAGCAGCGCGGCCCGGAAGTTCCGGTCCTTGAAGACATCCCGTCTCGTGTTGAGAACGAAGCCGTACATGCCTGACGGCAATCCGTTCTCGAACACGTCCTTCACGACGCGACCGTCGTTCACGGCCGGGAAATCATAGCCGGTGGTCCACCTCCCGGTGTCCGTTTCGATCTGGATGTCGGTCTCGCCCTTCTTGAACGACTCGAACATCGTGTTCTCGTCGCGGATGTAGGTGATCCGGATCTCGTCGTAATTGTCGAAGCCCCGCTTCGAGGGGATGTCCCTGGCCCAGTAATCGGGGTTGCGCTTCAGGCTGACATACTCGCCCGGCTGCACGGCGTCGACGACATAGGGTCCGGAGCCGACCGGCGGGGCCAGCGTCGACTTGTCGAAAGTGGCGGCGTCGGTGGCATGCCTGGGCAGGATGGGCAACAGGCCGAGCAGCAGCGGCGATTCGCGATCGGCCTTGTCGTTGAAGGTCAGTCGGATGCCGTGGTCGCCGACCTTCTCCATCCGGTCGACCACCCGGATCCAGCCCTGATATAACGGCCGCGCCTTGTCACGCAGCAGTTCCAGCGTGAAGATCACGTCCTCCGGCGTGACCGGCTTGCCGTCGGAGAACTTTGCCCGGGGGTCCAGCGTGAATTCCACGAAGGTGCGCTCGGCGTCAGTCTCGACCTTCTCGGCCAGCAGCGGATAGAGCGCGAAGGCCTCGTCGCGCGACCGCATCATCAGCGTATCGAACACCGTGTTGCCGAAGGCGGCGTCGAACAGCCCGCGCGAGGCGTCTCCCTGCACGATGAAGGGATTGAGGCTGTCGAACGTGCCCTGTACGGCGTAGTTGATGCGACCGCCTTTCGGCGCATCGGGATTCACGTAGGGAAAATGCGGAAAGTCGGCCTGCAATGCCGGTTGCCCGTGCATGGAAATACCATGCGACGGTTCGGCCATGGCGAGCGGCCCGGTTGCCGCGAGGGCGGCGAGGCCCGAAACGAGGCTCGCGAAGATGCGCCGCATCGGAAGTCTCCTTTGAGGTTCAGCTTCTGATTCGCGACTTAGCCTAGCACGGGCGCAAAAGCATGTTCCTGCCAGGATCGCTTCGGAAATCGGCCGGACCGACTGGATTCCAGGAGCCACGCAGTGTAACACGCGCAACCAAGTCATCCTGTTGCCTCATTTGGTGAACAGGTAGGCGCAACAAGCGGCATTGATAGCCGCGCCTGTGGCCATCTAGAGGAATTAAGCAACATGACGAGGCACAAAACCGACGGTTACCGTCTTTCGGCCGTCGCCGCCGGGGTCGCGGGGCTGCTTGCAGCAGGCCTTTCGCCGGCCTTGGCGCAGCAGCAGCGGCAGCAGATGCCACAAGGCTGGTTCAAGGCCTGTGCCAAGCAGGAGGACGTCGACATCTGCAACGTGCAGAACCTCGTCAGTGCCAGCACCGGCCAGGTGGTGACGGGCATCAGCCTGCTGGAGCTGAAAGGCAAGATCAACAAGAAGCTGTTCCAGGTTACCGTGCCGACCGGCCGCCTGGTGCCGCCAGGCATCGGTCTGCAGGTCGACGGCGGCAAGACGCAGAAACTCGAATACGTACTTTGCTTCGCCGATCGCTGCATCGCCGAGGCGCCGCTAAACGACCAGCTCGTCGCTTCATTCAAGAAGGGCCAGGAGTTGACGCTCACTTCCGTCAATTCTCAGAACCAGCCCAACCCCATAAAGGTTTCCCTGCAGGGCTTCACTGGCGCCTACGACGGGCCGCCGCTCAAGCAGTCGGACATCGAGGACCGCCAGAAGAAAATTCAGGAATTCGTTGCCAAGAACAACGAGGATTTCGCCAAGAAGCTGAAGGAAGAGCAGGACAAGGCCAAGGCCGCAAACTGACCTTCAGCAGCGCAGGCTACATGAAAAGCGGGGCGCAAGCTCCGCTTTTTTCATGATCGGCGAACCGTCGGCGCCTTCAATGCCGCGCCCTGTCTTTCGGCTCGTAGTTGCCGTCCGGCGTCCTGTCGAACAATTCGCCCAGTTGCGGGTGCCTGATCGGTTCTCCCGACCGGTCTTCCAGCAGGTTCTGCTCGGAAACGTAGGCTATGTATTCGGTTTCGGCATTCTCGGCCAGAAGGTGGTAAAATGGCTGGTCCTTGCACGGGCGCACTTCCTTTGGAATTGCCTCGTACCATTCCTCCGAATTGGCGAACTGCGGGTCGACGTCGAATATCACGCCACGAAAGGGAAACAGGCGGTGCCTGACCACCTGTCCGATCGCAAACTTCGCACGTCTCATCGGGCTCATTCAGCTAAACCTCTGACTTCATTTGGCGCAGGACCTTCCGGGATTCAACCCCGCGCCGTCTCGCCGAAGGGTGAGCGATTGCGTCGGCGGCGCTTCAACGCCTGGGGCACGATGGTGTCATGGCGGATGTAATCGGTCTCGTTCTGCCGTTTTTCGGACTGATCTTCCTCGGCTTCGTGGTGGCGCGAATCACCGGGCAGCCCACCCAGGAACTCGGCTGGATGACGACTTTCGTCATCTATGTCGCGCTGCCGGCGCTTTTCTTCCAGCTGCTTGCCAAAACCCCGTTCGAGCGACTGACCGAATGGACGTTCATCCTGGGCGCGGTTTTTTCGACCTTCCTCATATTCGCTGCGATGTTCACCGCCTCCGTCGCGATCTCGCGGGGCGAACTCGCCGAATCGACCATAAAGAGCCTGGCGGCAGCCTATGGCAACATCGGTTACATGGGTCCCGGCGTGGCGCTCCTCGCTTTCGGACCGGAGGCGGCCGTTCCGGTTGCGCTGATCTTCTGCTTCGAGAACCTGATGCACTTCACGATCGCCCCGGCGGTGATGGCGATCTCCGGCGGCAGGGGGGGCAGCTTCCTGCTCGTCAAGGATGTGCTGCAAAAGATCGCGCTGCATCCATTCATCGTGGCGACGGCGGCCGGCGTGGCTGCTGCCTATATTGAGTTCCGACCGCCGGTACCGATCGAGCGCCTGCTCGAATATCTGTCGAGCGCGGCGGCGCCGTGCGCGCTGTTTGCGATGGGCGTGACATTGGCATTGAGGCCGCTGAACAGGGTGCCGCGCGAGCTCGTGCCGATCGCCTTTCTCAAGCTCGTGCTGCACCCGCTGGTCTGTTATGTCGTCCTCTCATGGATTGGCGACTTCTCCGAGACCTGGATGTTCTCGGCCATCCTGCTGGCGGCCCTGCCGACGGCAACCAACGTCTTCGTGATAGCCCAGCAGTATGGCGTGTGGGTGGAGCGCGCTTCCGCAAGCGTGCTGCTCACCACGCTGATGTCGGTCGCGACCGTCACCGGGCTGCTCTATATGATCAAGAGCGGCGTCCTACCGCCTGATCTGATCCCGTAAGTCCGACAGGATTGAAGCCAGACCGCTACCCGGCTGCAGGCCTTCGCGCATGAAAAAGGCCCGCAGCGGCGCAATCCGACCCAGGAGACCGAGCCCGGCGCTGCGCGCCAGCTGCGCGGGAAGCATGTCGGATAAAAGCGATATGTTGAGGAGGCTGACCGCGCCGGCACGCGCCAGAATATCCGGCCGCCGCTCGCGATCATAGGCCGCCAGGGCTTTCCCCGATCCCGGATCGTCGCGGTTTTCTGCAGCGATTCTGGAAAGATCGGAGATGTCTCTCATGCCGAGGTTAAGTCCCTGTGCACCGATGGGCGGGAAGACATGCGCCGCTTCGCCGACCAGCGCGACGCGATTGGCGGCGAAGCGCGCCGGCACAGTCGCGGTCAGCGGATAGATCTGCCGTCCCGGTTCCACCGACACTCTTCCCAGCATCGACTGCATCCGGTCTTCGATACGCCGGGACAAGGCGGCGTCATCGAGGGCGGCGAGTTCGGCGGCGGTCTCGGGCCTGACCACCCAGACCAGGCTCGACCGCCGGCCCGGCAGCGGCACCTGCGTGAAAGGGCCGGTTTCCGTGTGGAATTCGGTCGAGATGAAGCCGTGGCCGCGGCTGTGACCGAAATTGACGACAAAGGCGGATTGCGGGAAGGACCGCGTTGAAACCGCGATGCCGGCTGCCTCCCGGGCCGGCGACAGGCGACCGTCCGCTGCGACGGCGAGCGCCGCCGCGACCCTGGCGCCGTCGGCCAGCTTGGCCACGATCTCGTCCTGTCCGATCTCCCAGCCCTCGACCAGGCTGCGTCGCCATTCTATCTCGGTCCGCGCCAGAACGGCTGCGCGGAGCGCCTGGTTGAGCTGGCGATTGGGAATATTCAGCCCGAAATACTCCTCCCCGATCTCCGCGGCACGGAAGGTCGCAACGGGGCTGCGGATGAGCCGCCGCGTAGCGTCGACGATGCGCATCACCTCGAGAGGTGCGGCCTTGCCGATGAGCGCGTCGAAGACGCCGATGCGCTGGAGTATCGCCAGAGCCGGCCGCATCAAGGCGGTCGTACGCTCGTCGTCGTCGCGCGGAACAGGTCCGGCGAGGATTATCCTGAAGCCAAGCCGGGCAAGATCGAGGGCTGCGGCGAGCCCAGCCGGTCCGGTGCCCGCGACAACGATTTCCGGTGAAGTCGGACTGTTCATTGGCTGGCTCCGGGTCGGCACAAGGCCATGCCGCACTTCACTTCAAGTCACGGCGGCGCCGGGTCGGTCCGGTACCTCCCGTCGATCGAACCACCGCACCGCCCAGCGGTGGCGCCCTGTGCGACACCTCTAAATAGTACCGCCCGGGCGGATTGATCAACGCGGTGTTTTGGCCCATTCCAGCTTCCATGATTCCAGATCAGGACCGCCTGGACCATCTCGATCCGGCAGCGCGTGCGACCGCCGCCATTGGGCGCCGGCCGCGCCTGGCTGTCTACCTGCTTGTGCTTGCCGCCGCGCTCCTGTCCTGGGCGGTGCTCGGCGCAATCGCAGTACGCGACGCGGCAGGCAGGCTCGCCGACGGGCCCGGCGGCAACCTGATCGAGGCCTTGCCGGAGCTGCCGCTGCCCGCCATCCTCGAGAGCTTCGTGGCGCTCTGTCTGGCGCCCATTCCTGCCGTCGGTCCGGGTCTTTATGGATTCTCCGCGCTCGCTCTGATGTGGATGCTGATGTCGGTCGCGATGATGCTGCCATCGGCTGCGCCGCTCATCTCGAGCTACTGCGAAATCGTCGATACGGCGCTCGCCAGGGGTGCCGCGGCTGTTCATCCGGTCGTTCTTCTGGCCGGATACATGTCGACCTGGCTTGCCGCTTCGCTGGTGTTCGCCTCGGCAACGCTAGGCATCCAGGCAATCGCCGGGCTGCAGCCGCTCGAGCCGCTCGCCGGCGCGGCCGGTGCCGCCGCGCTTGGCGTCGCTGGAGCGTACCAGTTCACCGCCCTGAAGGACGCCTGCCTCAGAAAATGCCGCAACCCGTTCGGGATCCTGTTTTCGCGCTGGTCGACGACGCCCGCCGGCATATTCCGGCTCGGTGCCGGGCAGGGGGCATGGTGCCTCGGCTGCTGCTGGGCGCTGATGCTGGTGATGTTCGTGGTTGGCATGATGAACGTCTTCTGGATGGCGCTGATCGCGCTGTTTGCGCTGGTGGAGAAGCAGGCACCGGGGAGGCTCCCGACCCGGGTCGCGGGATCCATGCTGCTTGTGTGGGCCGCTGCGCTGCTAGTAATCTCCACCGGACCCGCATAAAGGACGACTTATGGCCGATCAGAGCTGGGCGTTGATGGGAGAACTCGTCCTCTCCTGCAACTGCACCGTCTTTTGCCCGTGCGTCCTGTCGCTCGGCGCACATCCGCCGACGGAAGGCTACTGCCAGACCTGGGCCGGTTTCCGGATCGACGCCGGTCACTTCGGCGAGACCGACCTGTCCGGGCTCAATCTCGGCCTCGTCATGGAGATCCCGGGCTACATGAGCCGTGGCAACTGGACCGCGGGACTGTTCATCGACCAACGGGCTTCGATCTATGCGGTCAAGGCATTGTCGAAGATCTTCACCGGCAAGGCCGGCGGCTCGACGGCGCTTCTGTCCATCCTGGTCGGCAAGTTCCTCGGTGTCGAGCAGGTGCCGGTCAGCTACGAGGTGCGCGACAAGACGCGGCTTTTCGGCATCCCCGGGATCATCGACGGATCGGTGACGCCGATCCGCGGTGGCGATCGGGAGAACGAAACGGTGATCAGCAATTCGGAATACTGGATCGCGCCCGAGATCATCGTGGCACGGTCCGACAGAAGCAAGATGCGCGCCTTCGGCCGCAACTGGAATTTCGCCGGCCGCTCGGCGGAGATCTGCAAGCTGGACTGGCGCGGACCATGAACAAGGAAACCGGCGTCAGAAAACTGGCACACAGGATTCCAAAGCCGAAGAAGAAGGTCACATGGCCTCAGGCAAGGGCCTTTTCCGTACATCTTCTGACGGCGTCCGGCTCGTTCCTGGCCTTTCTGTCGCTGGTTGCGGCCAGCGAGGAGCGCTGGACCGCCATGTTCTGGTGGCTGGGCCTGGCCCTCTTCGTGGACGGCATCGACGGGCCCATCGCCCGCCGGCTCGAGGTGAAGGAGATCCTGCCGACCTGGTCGGGAGAACTCCTCGACAACATCATCGACTATGTGACCTACGTCCTCATCCCGGCTTTCGCGCTCTACCAGAGGGGACTGATGGGCGAGGGCCTGTCCTTCCTGTCGGCCGCCATCATCGTGGTGTCGAGCGCCATCTATTATGCCGACACCGGCATGAAGACGAAGGAGAACTTCTTCAGGGGGTTTCCGGTCGTCTGGAACATGGTCGTCTTCACCCTCTTCGTCATAGACCCCGGGCAATGGGTGTCGTTCGCCGTCGTGGTGTTCGCCGGCATACTGACCTTCACGCCCATCAACTTCCTGCATCCGGTGCGGGTGCAGCGTCTGAGGCCGGTCAATCTCGGCGTGACCCTTTTGTGGTGCGCGTTTGGCGCGCTCGCACTGGCTGAGGCAGCTCTGGCGGCATTCTACAACCAGATCGGAGTGCTCGCCGAAAACGTCAACCTGTTCACCAAGCTCGGCATTGCCGTAACCGGGATCTACCTGTTCTGCATCGGCGCAATAATGCAGATGTTTCCCGATCTCGGCGCGCGCAAGACCTGAAGGAGGCTCGATGTCCAAAGCAATCCGCATCCACACGCCTGGCGGCCCCGAGGCGCTGCGCTGGGAAGACAGCGATCCCGGCCGGCCGGGGCCGGGACAGGCGCTGGTCCGCCACACGGCCATCGGGCTGAACTTCATCGACGTCTATTATCGGAGCGGGCTCTATCCCGCTCCTGACGGGTTGCCGCTGATCCCGGGCGGGGAAGCCGCCGGGGTGGTGGCAGAAACGGGCGAAGGCGTGACCGCCGTGCGTACCGGAGACCGTGTCGCCTATGCGACGCCGCTCGGCGCCTACTGCCAGGAGCGGGTCATGGCGGCCGACCGGCTGGTGAAGATACCCGACGGCATCTCCGACGAGCAGGCCGCCGCCATGATGCTGAAGGGCATGACGGCCGAGTATCTGCTGCGCCGGACCTTCAGGGTGAAGCCGGAAGACACCATTCTCTTCCATGCCGCTGCCGGCGGCGTCGGGCTGATCGCCGGTCAGTGGGCGAAGAGCCTTGGCGCAACCGTGCTGGGCACCGCCGGTTCGCCCGACAAGGTCGCGTTGGCCAGGGAGAACGGTTTTGACCACGTCATCGATTACCGGGCCGAGGATTTCGTGGCCGGAGTCCGGAAATTCACCGGCGGCAGGCTGTGCGACGTGGTCTACGATTCCGTCGGCAAGGACACGTTCCCGGCATCGCTGGATTGCCTGCGGCCGCTCGGCATGTTCGTGAGTTTCGGCCAGTCTTCCGGCCCGCTGCCGGCGTTCAACCTCGGGATTCTCGCCCAGAAGGGCTCTCTTTTCGTGACGCGGCCTACGCTTTTCGTTTACATCCGCAAACGCGAGGATCTCGAGGCTTCCGCCAAAGCTCTCTTCGACGCCGTTCTTTCCGGCAGCGTCGAGATCAGAATCAACCAGCGCTACCGGCTCGACGAGGCGGGCCGCGCCCACGCCGACCTGGAGGCCCGCAAGACCACCGGAACCACCGTCCTCCTGCCGTGAGCGACGGCAGGATTCGTTGAAGATCTTTCAAGGCGACGGCCTTTGCCTTCGCGAAACCTCCCGCCTACGATGACCCCAGGGAGCGGAACGAGTCTGGAAAACAGATCGGGGAGCGAGTTTTGAATTCCCAGCCAGACGGCAGGCCCGCGAACCTCCTCGAGGTGCGCGGACTTACCAAGATCTTCGGAACGCTGAAGGCCTGCGACGATGTCGATCTGACGATCGGCAAAGGCGAGATCCATGCTCTGCTCGGTGAGAACGGCGCCGGCAAGTCCACCCTCGTCAAGATGCTCTTCGGGTCGCTGGAACCCTATTCCGGCCAGATACGCTGGAACGGCGAGCCGGTGGCGATCTCGAGCCCGAGTGTTGCCCGCAGGCTCGGGCTCGGCATGGTCTTTCAGCATTTTTCCCTTTTCGAAGCACTTTCGGCCGCCGAAAACATCGCCTTGTCGCTCGATGACGACACCCCGATCGGCACCATCGCCGCCAAGGCACGGGCTCTCTCCTACAGCTATGGCCTGCCGCTCGATCCCTATGCGATGGTCGGCGATCTCTCGGTCGGCGAGCGTCAGCGCATCGAGATCATCCGCTGCCTTCTGCAGGCGCCAGACCTCATCATCCTGGACGAGCCGACGTCGGTGCTGACGCCGCAGGAGGCCGACCGGTTGTTCGAAACCCTCGAGCGGTTGCGCGAGGAGGGCAAATCCATCCTCTATATCTCGCACCGGCTGGAGGAGGTGAAGCGACTTTGCGACAAGGCCACGGTCATGCGCCACGGGAGGGTGGTCGGCCACTGCGACCCGCGCAACGAGACAGCTGCCTCGCTCGCCCGGATGATGGTCGGGAACGAGGTGCAAAGGGTGGTGCGGATGCCCGCCGAAGACATGCAGGATGCCGAGAAGCTGCTCGAGATCCGCGATCTCTCGCGCCGCCCGGCGACACCTTTCTCGACACCGCTCAACGGCATATGCCTGGACGTCAGGGCCGGCGAAGTCATCGGCGTTGCCGGGGTCGCCGGCAACGGCCAGGGCGAGTTCTTCGAAGCGGTGTCGGGGGAGGTCCTTCAACCTGCAGCGGGAACGATAAGGCTGCGGGGCAAGGACGCGGGGCGACTGAACATCACCGGGCGCCGGCTGCTCGGGGCCGCCTTCGTGCCTGAGGAACGGCTCGGCCACGGCGCGGCGCCCCGCCTGCCGCTTTCCGAAAACCTCCTTCTGTCGCGCCACGCGACCGACGGCAAGGCATTCGTCGGCGCCGCCGGGCTGCTGAGGACGGGTGCGATCGACAGGGCGGCACAGCGCATCGTCGGCGTCATGGATGTGCGGAAGAGCGGGCACGACCCGGAGGCCGCAGCACTTTCGGGAGGCAATCTCCAGAAGTTCCTGATTGGCCGCGAACTCGACAGGCGTCCGGCGGTGCTGGTCGTCAACCAGCCGACGTGGGGCGTCGACGCCGGCGCGGCGGCACGAATCAGGCAGTCGCTCATCGAACTGGCGCGCGGCGGCTCGGCGGTGCTGGTCATCAGCCAGGATCTCGACGAGCTTTTCGAAATATCGGACGCAATCGCCGTCATGCACAATGGCGAACTGTCGAGACCGTTGGCGATCGCCGAGGCGACTCGCGAGAAGATCGGGCTCCTGATGGGCGGAGCGGAGCCAAGGCACCTACATCAGGCGGCGGAGACGGCATGATGCGCGTCGAACTCGTCAGGCGGCCGCAGCATTCGACGCTGTTCTCGGTCCTCTCACCCTTCATCGCGCTCGTCCTGACGGTGATCGCCGGCGCACTCATGTTCTCGCTGCTGGGCAAGAATCCATTCGAGGCGCTCTACTACTACTTCGTCGAGCCGCTCACCGGCTTGTGGGACGAGAACAACCGCTGGCAGCTCCACGAACTGGCGATAAAGGCAGCACCGCTGATCCTGATCGGGGTCGGGCTGGCGGTCTGTTATCAGTCCAACAACTGGAACATCGGGGCGGAAGGGCAATTCATACTCGGCGCCATCTTCGGTTCGATGCTGCCGGTCGTCTTTCCGCAATTCCAGGGGCCCCTGGTTCTCCCTGCAATGCTGCTGCTCGGCGTGCTGGGGGGCGCTCTCTACGCCTGGATTCCGGCGCTCCTCAAGACACGGTTCAACACCAACGAAATCCTCACCAGCCTGATGCTGGTCTATGTGGCACAACTTCTGCTGGACTGGATGGTGCGCGGCCCGTGGCGCAATCCGGAAGGCAACAATTTCCCGGAGACACGGCGCTTCCACATGGATGCGGTGCTGCCGGAAATCCTGCCGTCCGCGGGCCGGGCCAATCTCGGCTTCGTCTTTGCACTGGTGGCGGCCGTGCTGGTGTGGGTGCTGATCAGCAAGACCCTCAAAGGCTTCGAAGTCAGGGTGCTCGGCGCAAGTCCCCGGGCTGGCCGCTTTGCCGGGTTTTCGGCCGCCAGGATGGTCTTCTTCGCTTTCGGCCTGTCGGGTGCGCTGGCCGGCCTTGCGGGGATTTCAGAAGTTTCCGGCGCCATGGGCCAGCTTCGCCCGGTGATCTCTCCGGGCTATGGCTTCACGGCCATCATCGTCGCCTTTCTCGGGCGCCTGAACCCGCTCGGCATCGTCGCCGCGGGATTGGTGCTCGGTCTCACCTATCTCGGCGGGGAGGCCGCGCAGATATCGATCGGCGTTTCCGACAAGGTGGCGCGGGTGTTTCAGGGCATGCTGCTCTTTTTCGTGCTCGGCTGCGACACGCTGATCCACTACCGAATCCGGATTTCGGGGTTCAGACGGGCAGCACCCGCTGAAGCCGAGCCTGTCGCCGGCAGGGCCTGAAGATGGGCATTGCCGAAAGCATCCTTCTGACGATCGCAACCGCGGCGACACCGCTGCTGATCGCCGCGATCGGCGAACTGGTGGTCGAGCGTGCCGGCGTGCTCAATCTCGGCGTCGAGGGCATGATGGTAATGGGCGCCGTCTGCGGGTTTGCGGGCGCCACCGTAACGGGCTCGCCCTGGCTGGGCGTGCTGGCGGGCATCGCTGCGGGTGCGGCATTCTCGCTGCTGTTCGCATTCCTGACGCTCAGCATAGCCGCCAACCAGGTGGCGACGGGACTGTCGCTGACCCTGCTCGGTCTTGGGCTGTCCGGCATGATCGGCGAAAGCTTCGTGGGGACTGCCGGCAACAAGCTTTCCAGCCTTGCCATTCCCGGCCTTTCGGATATCCCGCTGGTCGGCCGGCTGATGTTCGGGCAGGATCCGATCTTCTATCTATCCATCCTGCTCACGATCGGCGTCATGTGGTTCCTGTTCCGCACCCGCACCGGGCTGACGTTGCGATCGATCGGCGACAACCATGGGTCCGCGCACGCGCTCGGCATTCCGGTCATCTTCTACCGCTACCTTGCCGTCATGTTCGGCGGCGCCTGCGCGGGGCTCGCCGGTGCTCACCTGTCGCTCGTCTACACGCCGCAATGGGTCGAGAACATGACGGCGGGCCGCGGCTGGATCGCGCTCGCGCTGGTCGTCTTCGCATCCTGGAGGCCGCTTCGGGTGCTGGCCGGCGCCTATCTGTTCGGCGCGGTGACGATCGGCCAGTTGCACGCCCAGGCGCTCGGCCTCGGCATCCCCTCGCAGCTGCTTTCTTCGCTGCCCTATCTGGCAACCGTCGTCGTTCTCGTCATAATCTCGCGCAACAGGCGGCTGACCATGATGAATACGCCGGCGTCGCTCGGCCGCGCTTTCGTGCCGGACAGGTAGGGAAGTGGTCTCCACTTTGCGAACAGGTCGACTTCACATCAGGAATGATCCAGAAAGGACTGAATCGATATGAAAAAGCTGATCCTTGGACTTGCCGCGGCCGTCGTTGCCGCGGCTGCCGTGCCGGCTGTCGCCCAGGACAAGATCAAGGCATGTTTCCTCTACGTGGGTTCCAAGACCGACGGCGGCTGGACGCAGGCGCATGACGTCGGCCGCCAACAGGTGGATAAGGAGCTCGGCGACAAGGTCGAGACTTCGTTCCTCGAGAACGTCGCGGAAGGACCGGACGCCGAGCGTGCCATCGAACGGCTGGCGCGGTCCGGCTGCGCCATCATCTTCACGACGTCTTTCGGCTTCATGGACCAGACGGTCGCCGTCGCCGCGAAGTTTCCGGACGTGAAGTTCGAGCACGCCACCGGCTACAAGACGGCACCCAACCTGACCACCTACAATTCGCGCTTCTACGAAGGCCGCTACATCATCGGCCAGATTGCCGCCAAGATGTCGAAGACGGGAGTCGCGGGCTATATCGCATCCTTCCCGATTCCGGAGGTCGTGCAGGGCATCAATGCCTTCGTGCTCGGAGCGCAGACGATCAATCCGGACTTCAAGCTGAAGGTAATATGGGTGAATACCTGGTTCGACGCCGGCAAGGAGGCCGATGCAGCGAAGGCGCTGATCGACCAGGGGGTCGACATGCTGACGCAGCATACGGACTCGACCGGCCCCATGCAGGTTGCCGAAGAACGCGGAATCAAGGCCTTCGGACAGGCTTTCGACCAGATCCAGGCGGGCCCGACGGCACAGCTGACAGCCATCGTCGACACGTGGGGTCCCTATTATGTGAAGCGCATCAAGATGGTCCTCGACGGCACCTGGAAAGGCGGCGAGTCGAGCTGGGACGGCCTTGCCGAGGGCATCCTGACGATGGCGCCCTACACCAACATGCCCGACGACGTGAAGGCGATGGCCATGGAGACCGAGGCCAAGATCAAGTCGGGAGAATTGAAGCCGTTCACCGGACCCATCACCAAGCAGGACGGCACCGTGTGGCTGAAGGAAGGCGAGACCGCTGACGACGCCACCCTGCTTGGCCTCAACTTTTACGTAAAGGGCGTCGACGACAAACTTCCTCAGTAAGGCAGCCCGAGCGTCGAGGGTGCCCGACGGCGCCTCTCCTGGGGCGGTCGGGTGTAACGGATTGCCGCGTTCGGGCGCGGGCGTTTCCCTCGACCGGTGCCCCGCCGGGCCTGAGGCGCCATGATGGCTACGGGAGGAGCAACACCGCTGATCGCCCTGGACGCGACGGCGGTCGATACCGAAACCACCGGCCTCGATTCGGCGCGGGCGCGCATCGTCGCGCTTGGTGCCGTCGGGATTTCGAGGGGCAAGGTGGCCGACGAACGGACGCTCGATCTGCTCGTGAACCCCGGCGAGCCGATTCCCGGAGCGGCAGCCCGCATCCACGGCATCACCGACGACAGGGTTCGGGACGCGAACGGCTTTCCAGCTGCCTTTGGACGGCTGCTGGAGTTTGCCGGAAGCAGCGTCCTGGTCGGCTACTCGATCGGTTACGACCTGGCCGTCTTCGACCGTGAATGCCGGCGCGCCGGGCTGCCGTTCGACAAGCCGCGTTCGCTCTGCGTCAGGCTGCTGACGCGGCTCGTTGATCCGGATTTGCCCGATCATTCGCTGGAGACCATCGCCGCATGGCTGGGCGTCGACATCGTCGGGCGTCATTCGGCCCTGGGCGACGCAAGAGCTGCCGCCCAGATCTTCGTGCGGCTTCTGCCTGCACTGCGGGGGCAGGGGATCCGGACGCTCGGCGAAGCCGAAACAGCCTGTCTCGACCTGTCGGACGAACTTGCCCGGGGTCACCAGGCCGGCTGGGTCGAGCCGGTGACGCGGCCGGCGCCTCCGGCTTTCAGTGCGATCGACCCTTATGCCTACCGGCATCGCATCGCCGACCTGATGAGCCATCCGGTGGTGACGATGAAACCGGCAACAACCCTGGAGGAGGGGATCGGGCGCATGGTCGATCGAAAGATCAGCGCCATCCTCGTCGCCGAGTCAGGCGAAACGGGAGGCCCGGTTGCCGATTACGGCATCGTCACCGAGCGGGACGTCGTGCGCCGCATCGCCGCCGAAGGCCGACAGGCACTGACCGTGCCGATCGGAACCATTGCGGGGCGACCACTTGCGAGCATCAGGGCGAACGCCTTCGTCTACCGTGCGGTCGGCAGGATGGACCGGCTGAAGATAAGGCATCTCGCCGTTCGCGACGACTCCGGCCGACTGGTGGGGATCGTGACGGCACGAGATCTGCTGGCGCTGCGCGCCGGCTCGGCGATCGCGCTCGACGACACGATCGCCACTGCCGGCGATCCGGCCGCAATGGCGGCCGCCTGGGCGACACTGCCGGACGTGGCCCAGTCGCTGCTTGCGGAAGACATCGAGGCCCGCACCGTGGCCGACATCGTCAGCGAAGAACTTTGCGGGCTGACGAAGCGCGCCTGCGAACTCGCGGAGGAGGCGATGGCGGAAGAGGGGCGCGGTCCGCCCCCTGGCCCTTATGCGGTGCTGGTGCTGGGCTCGGCCGGGCGCGGCGAAAGCCTGCTTGCCCCCGATCAGGACAATGCCATCGTTTTCGAGCAGGGCGCAGAAGGCGGACGGGAGGACATCTGGTTCGGCGAACTCGGCGCCAGGCTCGCCAGCATTCTCGATATAGCGGGCGTGCCTTTCTGCAAAGGCGGCGTCATGGCGATGAATCCGCAGTTCCGGGGCGGCCGGGCG
This sequence comes from Rhizobiaceae bacterium, assembly GCA_020696915.1. Taxonomy (GTDB): domain Bacteria; phylum Pseudomonadota; class Alphaproteobacteria; order Rhizobiales; family Rhizobiaceae; genus JAJFMR01. The sequence continues at coordinate 17,968 of JAJFMR010000016.1, forward strand.
CGCTGGCGGGAAAGGGTCGATACCTGGATCAGCCGGTCGCGGCCCGAGGACCTGCTCAACGTCGACATTTTCTTCGACCTGAAGCCAGTGCACGGTGACCATGCGCTGGGGACCGAACTGCTCGATTATGCCTTTGAGCGCGGCACCGCCGAGCCCGCCTTCGCCAAGCTGCTCGGCGATCAGGTGCAGCCGGAAAGCCCTTTCAACCTGTTCGGGGGATTGCGGCTCGACGAGGGACGCCTCGACCTGAAGATGCACGCCCTGTTTCCGATCGTCTCGACGGCCCGTCTCCTGGCAATACGCCATGGCATCCGGGCCCGCAGTACGCACGATCGGCTGGAGGGGCTGATCAGGCTCGGGATCGGCGGCGACAGTGATCTTCGCGCCATGATTGAAGGCCATGCCCTGGTGATCGCCGTCCTGCTTGTCCAGCAAAGCCGGGACCTTCACTCAGGGGTTCGGGTTTCGAACCGCGTCGAGATTGCCCGTCTTCGGCCCGAGCAGAGATCGCAGCTGAAGGACATCGTTCAGCGGATGCAAGGAGTGCCGGAGCTGATCCGGAGCCTGATGTTCGCCTGAAGCTCTGGCAGGAAGAGGGCCGGCATTGCTGCCGGCCCCCTTCATCATCTCCACTCCAGCCTTCCAGGCTCAGCCCTGACGGATCTCGACTGACTGGTTCGGCTGGACTTCCTGCGCCGCGTTCATGTCGAACTCCGGCAACTCCGCGAGGTCGTCCTCCGTCATGCCGAGCAGGATGAGCTGGTCCTGATTCTCGGCCGACGTGGACAGGCGGTCGAGAGGCAGCGCAACTTCACGATCGCCGAGGCCGAGCACGCCGCCCTGGCTCAGAACGACATAGTGACGATCGTTGCGCGTGACCACGCGCTCAACCGAGCCGATCTCCTCGCCCTGCCTGTTGACGATATCCTTGTCGACGATCTGGCTGACCTGTAGGGACGCCATCTCGCCGGCTGGCTGGTTCGGGTCGAACTGGCCGAGACGCTTGATGGTGGTTTCCGGCAACTGACGGTCAACGCTGGCGGTCTGACCGGTATCAAGCTCCTGAGCCGGCTTCGCCGCCGCGGTCTGCTGACCACCCTGCTGAGCTTGTCGGTTGGCATCGGTCTGTGCATCGGCAGTCTGCTGCTCGCCCTGCTGGGTCAGCCGGTCGCCGTCCGTCGGCGCATCGGCGGTCTGCTGACCACCCTGCTGAGCTTGACGGTTGGCATCGGTCTGCGCGTCGGCGGTCTGCTGATCGCTCTGCCGAGCCTGCTGACCCTCCGCACCCTCGGCGGCGGCTTGCTGTTCGGGACGCTCGATGCGGATATTGGGCTCGCCCGTCGTGTTGAACTGCACCTTGGGCTCACCGGCTTGCTCGAACTCTACCTTCGGTTCTGCCTGTTGGTAACTGACCTTGGGCTCGGCCTGCTGCACGTTCACTTGTGCTTCCTCCGCCCGGGAACTCCGGACGACCGGCTGCCCGCGCTGGACCTCGACCTCGGCCTGCTGCTGCCCCTGGACGGCGACGTCGGGCTGCTCCATCTCGACCTTGACCTGCGGCTTCGCCTGCTCGACCTGCACCCGCGGCTGCTCCTGCGAGACCGCGACCTCAGGCTGCGCCATGGTCACACCGACTTCCGGTTCGGGCATGCGCACGATGATTTCGGGCTGCGGCTGATCGATCGTGATGGTCGGCTGAGGGATTTGCACCCGAACCGTCGGCTGTGCCTGGCGGACGATGATCTCCGGCTCAGGCTGCTTCACCGTGACCTGCGGCTGAGCCTGCTGCACCGTGACTTCGGGCGAGTCCTGCTGGACTGTGACGTTGGGCTGCGGCTGCTGGACGATGATGCGGCTCTGATCCGAATCCTGAGCGGCCTGGTTCTGTTTCTGCCCATCCGAAGACGACGCTTGCCTGGATTCCAGCTCGCGTTCGGCCTTCCGGCCCGCCTCGACGTAACGCGCGCAGTTGGCGGCGTCACCGCTTTGCATCACACCCGTGGCTTCCTTGATCCAGGCCTCCTGGAAGCGATCCTTGTTCTGCCGCGTGATTTGATCGAGCTGCGCGCAGCTCTGATTGTCCTGACCACCCTGCGTGGCCTCCTGGGCAAGCGCCGCCGGCGACAGTATCCCGGCAAGCGCCGTCGCAACGAGGAATTTCGTCGTTCGTCTCATTATCTTTCTCCATGGTTCGACACAGCACGGACTTGCGCCCGTTCATCGGCCGGATCGGATTTGCTTGATTTTGGGAACGTCGATCGGTCGACGCTCATAGGTGCGAACTTCACAGCAGCCCATGTGTTCCAAATTTTGGGGAAAATCTGCCCCAATAGCGAACATCACGGAGGAGCAGCACGCCTGTTGCCCGGCTGGAGGAATGAGCCCTGCTTCTGCAGCCGTTCAAGAGAACCGGGAGAGCCTTCGGCACGCTTCGGCGGTGCCGCTGCAGTCTTTGTCGTCGGATTCACCCGAAAAGACACATCATTTTTCGGCTGGACGCTGCACGAATGGTCTGAGTTC
>JAJFMR010000261.1 GCA_020696915.1 Rhizobiaceae bacterium
GACAGTTTACATGACCCGGACGAAATTGGACGTGTCCCGGTGGGAAGCTTCGGGCCACAGATGAAGCATGGGAGGAATGCATGAGAAAAAAATACATCACGAGCGTTCTTGCGCTCGGGATTGCTGCCTTCTCGCAGGCGGCGTCGGCGCAGGACTATCCCAAGGACACGGTAACGCTGGTCACCCATTCGAGCGTCGGCGGCGGCAGCGACGTCTTCCTGCGCGAACTGTCGAAATATCTGGCGCCCGCTCTGGGCGCCGAGGTGATCGTGGAAAACGTCACCGGCGGTTCCGGCGCCAATGCCCTGGCGCGGCTCGCCGCTTCGCCGGCGGACGGCTCCATCTTCTATGCCACCACGCCGACCTTCATCTACACTTCGCTGCTCAGCAATCCCGAGGCAACCTACGAGGATCTGGAGCCCGTCGTGAACGTCTTTACCGATCCCGAGGTGATCTATACGGCCGATGGCAGCCCCTACAAGACGCTTCAGGACGTGATCGAGCACGCCAAGACCGCCAAAGGCACCTGGGGAGCGGCCAATCCGGCCTCGCTCGAGCGCCAGCTCCTGGAGCAACTGAAATCGGCGGCCGGCGTCGATGCAGCGATCGTCACCCATGAGGGCGGCGGCGACATGATGATCAACGTGCTGAACGGCACGCTCGACATCGGGGTCGGCGAGGTTCAGGAAGTGAAATCCCAGCTCGAGGCCAAGCAGATCCGCGTCCTTGCGACGTTCAGCGCCGAGCCGCTGGAAACCTTGCCCGACGTGCCGACGGTCAAATCGCTGGGCCACGACATCGTCGCCCGCAAGTTTCGCGGCATCGCGGGACCGAAGGGCCTCCCGGCAGATGTCATCTCCGCTTGGGAGAAGGCCATTCCCGAGGTCCTTGAGAATCCCGAGTACAAGGCGGCCTACACGGCAGCCAACCTGCGGCCGGATTTCATTCCACATGACGAATACGGCGAGTTCATCAAGTCCTTTGCAGAAGAGACCGCGAAGTTCCTGAAGGACACCGGCGTCATCCAGTAGGCGCTGCGGAGTGTGCGGCCCAGAGGCTCCGTTCGGGTTGCGGGGTCCTCGAGATGACGCGTGATCTTGTGGGCGGCATTCTTGCGATCCTGATCGGCGCCTTCTATTTCGCGTTTGCCCTGCAGATAAGGGCAAGCTCATTGGCCGACGGCGTTGGCCCCGCCGGCGTGCCGAAGGTGCTGGGGATCCTCATGATCGGCCTCGGCATCGTTCTCTGCGCTCAGGCTCTGCTGTCGGCTCGCAGGAGAGCTTTGCCGCTGCCGGTGGACGCGAGGGTCGCCGGCGATTCCGATTCCGACGATGCTTTGCGGCGCAGCGGGCTTGCGGGTCCGGCCCGGGCCGGTGGGCTGCTTGCAATCGGCATCGTCTATCTGCTGATCGTGCGGACGGTCGGATACGTCCCCGCCATCGCCGTGCTCATCATAACGGCGGCGCTCTATGGGGGTGCCGCGCCCGGCTGGCGGGTTGTCGCGATCGGCCTTGCAGGGGCGATATTTTATTACGTGCTCTTCGTCCTCGTGCTCGGCATTCCGCTGCCGGCCGGCGATCTCCTGTCGTTCCTGCTGGTTCGGTAGCTCGGCCATGGACGTTCTTCAGCAATCCGCGGAAGTGCTGTTCACGACCCCGGCGATCCTCATGGCCTGCCTCGGTGTCGCCTGGGGCATCCTTGGCGGCGCCCTGCCGGGCATCTCGCCCTCGATCACCATGGCGCTGCTCCTGCCCTTCACCTATGCGCTCGAACCGAGCTCGGCGATCATTCTTCTCGCCGCCACCTATGTCGGCGCCGAATACGGGGGTTCGATCCCGGCAATCCTGATTCGTACTCCCGGCACCAACGCCGCCGCGGCAACCGTGATCGACGGCTACGAGATGAACCGCCAGGGCAAGGCCGGCCTGGCGCTCGGCATCTCGCTCTACTCCGGCGTGATCGGCAGCCTGTTCGGGCTGGTGATGCTGGTCATGCTCAGCGAACCGCTGTCTCGCGTGGCGCTTTCCTTCCGGCCGCCTTCCTACTTCGCGCTAGGCATTCTCGGCCTCAGCGTCATTGTTACCCTATCCGGGGGCTCACTCGTGAAGGGGCTGATCGCCGGCACCCTCGGCCTCATGGTCGCAACGATCGGCACCGACCCGGTGACGGGGGGCAACCGTTTCACGTTCGGCACCGCCGATCTGCTCGGAGGCATCGAGCCGGTGCTGATCATGGTCGGTCTCTTCGCGGTCAGCGAACTCCTGGTGCAGGCGGCGGAACCGGGCGCGGTCATCCGCGTCGAGAGCAAGGCGCGGATCGAGTTTCCCGGCTGGAGGCTGGCGCGGCGTCTTCTGCCGTCGCAGATGATCGGCAACGTGGTCGGCACCTTCGAAGGAATAATGCCGGGGGCCGGCGGCACGGTCGCCGCCTTCATTGCCTACAATGAGGCAAAGCGCTGGTCGCGCCACAAGGACGAGTTCGGCAAGGGATCGCCGGAGGGCATTGCTGCGCCGGAAACCGCCAACAACACGGTCTCGGCCACCGCCATCATCCCGCTTCTGGCATTCGGCATTCCCGGGTCGAACTCGACGGCGGTCCTGCTCGGCGGATTCCTGATCCACGGGATCGCCGTCGGCCCCATGATCTTCGTCAGGTCCGCCGACGTGGTGCACGGGCTTTATGGCGGCCTTTTCGTCGCGTCGATCGCCCAGCTTTTCATCGGCATGGCGATGATGGCGCCCTGCATCTGGCTGGTGAACCGTCCGCGCGCCTATCTCAACGCCTTCATATTCGCCCTCATCTTCTCCGGCGTCTATTCGATCCATCAGAGTGTTTTCGATCTCGGCCTCGTGCTCGCAACCGGAGTCGTCGGCTTTGCCATGCGGATGCTGAAGATCCCCTTCCTGCCGACCGTGCTCGGTCTCGTGCTCGGCTACCTCGTGGAGAGCAATTACCGGCGTTCCCTGGTCATCTCCGGCGGCGATCATTCGATATTCCTCGACGATCCGATCTCGCTCGGCCTGCTCGCCGCGGCAGCGCTGTTCATTGCCGGCTCGCTCCTAAGCCCGCTGTTGGCTCCGCTGAAGGCCCGCCGGTCCGTCTGACGCGCCTGTTGATGCACTGGAGAACGACATGAAGAATGGAACGCATTCGGAGCGGCTGGCCGAGTGGGGGGCGGCACTCCGCCGCGACGACATACCGGACGGCATGCAGGCCAAGGCCGAAGCGATTCTCGTGGACGTGGTCGGTCTGTGCCTCGCGGCCCGCAACACGGATTACGTCGAAAGCGTTCTCGCTTCCGCCGAACCCGGCCCCTGCACAGCAATCGGTCATTCCCTCCGGCTGTCGGCCGCCGATGCGGCGCTGGTCAACGGCACGGCGGCGCATGGGGAGGATTTCGACGACACGTTCGAGGGCGGGCCGGTGCATTCCGGGGCCGTCATCGTGCCCGCGGTTCTCGCCGTCGCGGAGCGGGAGGAACTGTCGGGCGAACGCGTCATGCTCGGGATTTCGGCCGGCGCCGAGATCCTCTGCAGGTTGAGCCTCGTGGCGCCGAAGGCGATCCACAAGGCCGGCTTCCATCCGACAGCCGTCCTGGGTGCGCTGGCCGCGTCATTTGCGGTCGGCGTCGCGGCGCGAGCGGACGCCGGGGCACTCAAGGAAGCGCTCGGCATTGCCGGTTCCACCGCATCCGGCATCATCGAATATCTCGGCGACGGCAGTTGGACCAAACGCATGCATGCGGGGTGGGCGGCCCAATCGGGGATGCGCGCCGCGCTTTTGGGCCGCGCCGGCTTTTCGGGTCCCCGCGCGGTGCTCGAGGGAGAGCACGGCTTCTTCAAGGCCTTCGCCCCCTCGGTGACGCCGATGTTCGACAGGCTGTTCGACGGTCTTGGGCGGCACTGGGCGGCTGAGACCATCAGCTTCAAGCCCTATCCGTGCGGCACCATGGCTCAGCCCTATATCGACTGCGCCATCAGGCTTCGGGAGGAGGGCGTGCCGGTAAACGACATCGTCGCCATTCGGTGCTCGACCTCCGACGGCTATGTCCACCGTCTCTGGGAACCGCTCGAGATGAAGCGAAACCCGCCGACCGACTATGCTGCTAAGTTCAGCGTTCCCTTCGCTGTCGCCCTCGGCCTGCAGCGCGGCCATGCCGGCCTCGCCGATTTCTCCGGCGAGGCGATCGCCGACGAGGCGCTGCTCAGGTTGAGCCGCCTGGTCACCTATGAGGTCGATCCGGACGATCCCTACCCCAGGCGTTTCACCGGTCACGTCAGGGTGGAGACCGGCGACGGCCGTGTCTTCGAGACGCGTCAGGATCACCTCAGGGGCGGCCAGGATGCGCCGTTGAGCCGCGGCGAGGTCGACGCCAAGTTCCTGGCGAACGCAAGCTACGGCGGGATTAGCGAGGCCGGGCAACTGCTCTCGGTATGCGGCTCGCTTCTTCAAAGCCCGAATGCGGCGCCCGCAATCGCGCGACTTGCGGCAAACGCGGAGGCAGGCTTATGAACGGACGGGAGCTCGACGGTAGGGCAGCGCTCGTCACCGGCGCGTCCCGCAACATCGGGCGGGCGATCGCCGTTGCCCTCGCGTCGGGCGGCGCCGGCGTGCTGGTCCATGCGCATCGCGATCAGGGTGGCGCCGGAGAGACGGCACGCCAGGTGGAAGCAGCCGGGGGGAGGGCGGTCATAGCGCTCGGCGACCTCGCCGAGCCGGAAACGCCTGCCCGCATCGTGGAAAGCGCCCTTGCCGCCTTCGGCAGGCTCGACATCGTCGTCGCGAATGCGGCGATCAGGCCGGAAGCGGCGCTCGCCGAT
>JAJFMR010000262.1 GCA_020696915.1 Rhizobiaceae bacterium
GAAGGGATCCATCTCGCCCTGCATCGGCTGGTCCGGCAGATCGTAGCGCTGCTCGAGCGTGGCGCCGAGCTGCCAGTAGACGACCGGCGCCTCCGGACCGAGTGAGCGCCGCAGTGCCGGGTCGCCGCCGACCTGTCGCGGCGCGCTCATCGCAGTAGGTCTCGCGCAGGCGCCCGACGGCAGCGATGAGGTGATGCGGCCGTCATGGAACGCCGCATCACGCGGCCTCCCTTCCGTGGGTGGGCATGAGGACTCCAACCGGCTCAGGCTGCTGGTGACGATCGGCAAAGGTGACGGCACCACAGTCATCGTCTCGTTCACCTTGCCGCCGGAATGCACTGGGGCATCGATTTTGGTTGCGTAACATCCGCCATTCTGTAGATCAATGTGCATCGATCTGCCGCGCCCGCGGCTTGAGAGCATGACGGACCGCACGCCCTACCATTGCATCACCAGACCTCACCTTTGCCGATCCGCGACATCGCCGAGGTGCCCTTCGTGCCAGCCTTGCCGGGGCTGGCGCCGCTGACGGAAGCTATCCCGGAGCGGCTGAGACGGAAGGCCTCTTCGACCCCCTCCCTCTCCAGGATCCCATGGCACGTCACATCTCCTACGGAATGATCGGATGCGGCATGATGGGCCAGGAGCATCTGCGCAACATCGCACTGTTGCCCGACACCGGCGTTGCAGCGATTTTCGAGCCCGACCCCTCAATGCGGCAGGCGGCCGCCTTGCTGGCCCCGAACGCATCGCTGGCGGCCACCGCTGACGCGGTGATTGCCGATCCTGCCGTCGATTGCCTGCTGATCGCCAGTCCCAACCACCTGCATTCCCGGCAGTTGCGGCAGATCGCGGCGACGCGGCCGCTGCCGGTCATGGTGGAGAAGCCGCTGTTCACGGATCCCACCGAGGCGGAAGAGGTTGCTGCTTTCGCCGCCGCCTACGAAGCGCCGGCGTGGGTTGCCATGGAATATCGCTACATGCCGCCGGTAGCGAAATTCATCGAAAGGGCGGAAATCGCCACCGGCGGCATCCGCATGCTGACCATCCGGGAACATCGCTATCCGTTCCTCGACAAGGTCGGCGCCTGGAACCGGTTCAACCGGACATCCGGCGGCACTTTCGTCGAGAAATGCTGCCATTTCTTCGACCTCATGCGCCACATCCTCCGTTCGGAACCGGTCCGCGTCATGGCCTCGGCCGGCCAGGCGGTCAACCATCTCGGCGAACGGTACGACGGCGAAGCGCCGGATGTCTGGGATCACGGCTACGTGCTCGTCGATTTCGCGAACGGCGCCCGCGCCATGCTGGAACTGTGCATGTTCGCCGATGGCAGCCGCTACCAGGAAGAGATCAGCGCCGTCGGGCCGAACGGCAAGATCGAATGTCTCGTGCCCGGCCCGACCCGCTTCTGGTCCGCGCAGGCGGGTGACCCGCCCACTCCGCTGGTGATCGTCAGCCCGCGCCGCCCGGAGCCGCCCTTTACGATCGAGTTGCCGGTCGAACCGGCGCTGCTGGCGGCCGGCGATCACAACGGCTCCACCTATCACCAGCACGAGCGGTTCCTGAAGGCGGTGCGGGGCGACGGTCCCGTCGAGGTCAGCCTGGAAGACGGCTGGCGGGCGACGATGATGGGGATGGCAGCCCAGCGGTCGGCCCGCGACGGCAAGGCCGTCACCGAGCCGTTCGAACCGCGAATCCTGATGGAGAAATCAGGATGATGGCGGCGGTTTCAAGCTCGATCCTGGCGATTGACATCCCCTCAGCCCGATGCTGGTGCTTCCCGAGAGGACGGAAATCACGAGGGGCGACCGCAGGATGAGAAGCGCGCTGTCGATCGACGTCTCGAAGGCGGCGCTGCTCTGCGTCGACCTGCAGGAGGAGCATCGCAGCGACAGCCGCTATCTCGTCGAGGGTTATGACCGCGTGCTGGACAATGTGCGGCGCCTGCAGGGCGTGGCACGGCAAGCCGGCCCGCCCGTCCTTCACGTCGCCTACGTCATCGACCCCTCGCGGCCTGTCCGGGCCTTCCACCCGCTGACCACCGACGGCAGGTCGGCATTCAGTGACGTCGGCGATCCCCTCTCGGAATTGTGCGGCGAGGTTGGCCCCGCCGGCGCCGAGACCGTCCTCGTCAAGGACGATTCGAGCGCGTTCTCGCGGATGGAGTTCGAGACCGCGCTCAGGCAGCGACGGATCGATACCCTGTTCGTGACGGGCGTATGGACTGAGGCCTGCATAGCTGCGACGGTCGGGGACGCCCTTGCACGCGGGTTCCGCGTCGTGCTGGTCAAGGACGCCTGCGGCAGCGGCAGCAGGGCTATGCATGAGACGGCCGTGCTGAACCTTGCCAATCGGCTCTATGGCGGCGCGGTCACCGACACCGAGGGCGCCTGCCGCCTGATGGCGGGTGAAACGGTCGCTGCCTGGCAGGTGCGGGACCCCGTGCCGCTGCGGTTCACCTACGAGAATGCCGCTTGCCTCTATGGCGAGCTCTGAAACCTCCCCCGTCCGAACACGCTGCCGGGAGACGCGCCCGCCCTCTCCTGTCAGGACGATGCCAAAGGAACGCTCGCCCAATCTGGCCAGCAAGCGTGCAAGCCTGTATACGCGTCGACCCGCAGGTGACGGTGAGAGAGCGCTGGCAGGTCGGCAATGAACGTTTCTCCTGTGAACCAGCCGGTCCCAACCGGCCCCGGAGCACTTGCCATTTCGGCGCGAGGTCTCGTCAAGTCTTTCGGCAAGGTCCGCGCCGTCGACGGGATCGATCTCGACGTGCCGGCCGGGATGATCTTTGCGATCCTCGGTCCGAACGGCGCCGGCAAGACCACGCTGATGCGAATGCTTGCAACGCTGGCCCGGCCCGACAGGGGTTCGGCAACCGTCATGGGCCACGATGTCGAGCAGGCACCGCATGAAGTGCGCGGCGCCATCGCCATGACCGGGCAGTTCGCGTCCCTCGACGAGGATCTTACGGGCCGCGAGAATCTCGTGCTGCTCGCCCGCCTGTGGGGTTTTCGGGGAAGGGCCGCGAAAACCCGTGCTGGCGAGCTGCTCGCGGCGTTCGGGCTCGCCGAGGCCGCGACCAGGCAGGTAAAAGACTATTCGGGCGGCATGCGCCGGCGGCTCGACATTGCCGCTTCACTCGTCGTGACCCCGGACGTGCTCTTTCTCGACGAGCCCACGACCGGTCTCGACCCGTCGGCGCGCAAGGATGTATGGCGAATGATCCGCGGATTGGCCGCGTCCGGCGTGACGATCCTGCTCACCACGCAATATCTGGAAGAGGCCGACCAACTTGCCGCCCGCATCGCAGTCATCGACCATGGCAGGAAAATCGCCGAAGGCACGAGCCGGCAGCTAAAGGCCGCGACGGGCACCGGCGTCCTTCATGTCGCGCTGGCGGACGGCGCGCGGCTCGGGGAAGCGGCCGCCATTCTCGAGCATTGGCTCGGACATTCGGCCCAGCCGGGCAGCGAGGGGGCGCAACTGTCCGTTTCCGCCGGAACGGCAGAAGCGGCCAGCGAGGCGTTGGCGAGCTTGCTGGCCAGCGGCATCGAGCTGTCCGACTTCTCCATGGGCCAGCCGAGCCTCGACGAAGTCTTCTTCGCGCTGACCGCCAAATCCAACCAGGACGGCGACCGGACGGAGGTCGGATCATGAACGAGACCGGCATGCCGCTTCTCGTCAGGGTCGCCCGGCCCAAGCCGCCGTCGGCCCTGTCCAACGCGCTGGTCTTCGGGTGGCGGGCGGTGCTGAAATTCAAGCACGTGCCGGAGCAGCTATTCGACCTCGTCATGACGCCGATCATGTTCACGCTGCTCTTCACCTTCGTGTTCGGCGGGGCGCTGGCGGGCTCCCCGGGCGAGTATCTGCAGTTTTTCCTGCCCGGGATTCTCGTTCAGACGGTGGTGTTCAACGCCGTTTATTCGGGCATGGGATTGTCGACCGATATCGGCAAGGGGCTATTCGACCGGTTTCGATCGCTGCCGATCTGGCCGCTTTCGCCCTTCGCCGGGTTGATGGTGGGCGACATCCTGCGCCATCTGATCGCCGCCACCATCATTCTGTCTATCGGACTTATTCTGGGCTATCGGCCGGAGGCTGGCCTGCCGGGCGTGCTTGCCGCCTTTCTGATGCTGGTCGCCATCGGCTTCGGAACGGGCTGGATCTTCATTGTCCTCGGCCTTCTGATCCGCACGCCCACCACGGTGATGACGCTCGGCTTCACCTTCCTGTTCCCGGTCGTCTTCGCCTCGAACATAATGGTGGATCCGGTCACCATGCCGGGCTGGCTGCGCGCCTTCGTCGAGGTCAATCCCGTGTCGCTGATGACGACGGCGTTGCGCGGGCTGATGAGCGGCAGCGCCACGTTCGGACAGGTGTTTCGGGCACTGATCGCTCCGGTCGTCCTAACCGGAGCCCTGGCGCCGGTCACCCTCTGGATTTATCTCCGGCGGGACTGATCCTGCCGCGCCCGCCTCGGATTTCTGACGATTGCCGATCACCGGCTGTCACGCAATTTTGAAGGGTGCCTTGCCTCGGTCCTTCCTCGAGGCGGCGACATCTTTCTCCAACGGGCACTCACGGAGCGCCCGTCGCAATCTCGCTGCCGCAAATCCCGAATCGTCTGAGAATGGCTCCGGCGGCCGACACACAATGTTACCGGCGCTCGTTGGGAACATTCGCATCGCCGGCCGGTTCGGCAAATGCGCGACACCTGCGCGAGAACCCCTACAGGAAGGAATCTCAGATGAAGCACAAACTCATTCTTGCGGCCGCCGTGTCCCTG
>JAJFMR010000263.1 GCA_020696915.1 Rhizobiaceae bacterium
CCGGCCGTGCGGCCGGGATGAAGCGCGTGAACAGCGTTTGCCTCGGATTTCGAGCCACCAGTTCCTCGATCGCCGGCAGCACCTTTTCCGCCCAGGGCACGCCCCATGGCCCGCCGGGCGCGAAGATCCGCTGCATGTCTACGCACAGATGCAGCGCGTTGTCGCCAAGCGGGCCGTGTACGAGGCCTTGTGCCGCCATGGTCAGCCCGTGCCGGCGCGGGCCAGCACCCCAACTTCTTTCCCAGCGAAGCGTTCGAGCCCGTTTTGGATGCTGCTCAAGGTTGGGGAGGCCGGCAGGTCATCGAACGTGAGCGCCATCGTGGTGTGACGCTGCTCCGTCTGGCTGATAAGGAACTGCCGCTCCTGACTGAGTGATCGGCGCAGCGCGGCGGGCAGACGCACTTTCCCGCCTTCCTCGGGAATGACGAAGGTCGACGACTGGCTGACGGCCTTGGCCATCCTTCAACTCCTTGGAAAGACAAATGCGGCTCCCGGCCTCCCTCAATGCCCGGACAACCGCTTGAGTTCCTGGCCGGGAGTACCTGCCCTTCTGCTCGTCGGAAACGTTGACACCAGGGTGGAGCCTATGTTGCCGAAAATTCATCCGGACCGCTGCCGTTGGAAGCATCGGCCTTTTTGACAGGATGCTCCGTTGAAGCCGCTTTATGCTGTGGGTGCGTCTTCAATGGTCGGATGGCCGGTCCATTGAGCACCTGCCCGTCCGGCGCAAATTGGGAACCGTGGCAGGGGCAATCCCAGCACTGCTCGGTCGAGTTCCAGTGTACGATGCAACCAAGATGTGTGCAGGTCGCGGAATGCGTGTGCACCCTTCCATTCCGGTCGCGGCACACCGCCAACTTGCTCAGACCCTCGCGCAGGATGCCGCCTTCCCCGACCTCGAGATCCTCGGCCGACTTGATCTCGCCCGGCAGAAGATATTCCGCAAAGTTCTTCAGGGCCGTGAGATTCTCGGTTACGTAATTCGTAAGCGCAGCCGGCGGCGCCCGATCGGGAGCATATACGGATTCCCATCCGCTCGAGCCGCCGACGATCAGGTCGCGTATCAGCAATCCGGCCAGCGCCCCGTGCGTCATGCCCTGGCCCGAGTCGCCGGTAGCCACGAACAATCTGCTGCTGCCGGGGCTACGCCCGATGAAGCCGCAATAGTCTATCGTGTCGAGGACCTGGCCGGACCAGCGCGCGGCTTCATCGCCGAGTTCGGGAACGAGGGCCCGGATCCAGGCTTCGAGCGCATTGAAGCGCACTTCGCCGTCGTCCGTCTGCCCTGACTTGTGATCACGTCCGCCGGCGATGAGATAATCGATGTTGTCCAAGCCAGGATTGAGCCGGACATAGTAATAGGGGTCGTCCATGTCCCAGTAGAGCGCGTCGGGAAAGGTGCCCCTGGCCAGCTCGAAAGCCATTGCGTAGGTGCGATAGGGCGCCATCTTGCTGTGGATGGCCATCACGGTGTTGATGGGCGAGTTGGTGGCAAACACCGCATTGCGAGCCGTTATTGTCGCTCCGTCCTCAATCCGCAAACGGACGCGTTCGCCCTCCTCGACCGTTATGACGGCGCTGTCGGCAAACGCCTTCCCTCCGCGTTTGCTGAAATCGGCGAGCAAGGAGTGAAGATATTTGAGGGGGTGAAAAGTGGCCTGTCCAGGGTAGCGCAGGACCGGCGCTGATTCGTGGCCCTTGAACGGGACACCCTTGCCATGCTCAACGGCAGCGCCGGCCTTGCCTGCTGCCTCATATTCCGCGTCGCATTTTTTGCCGGCTTCTTTCTCGTCCATCCACGCGGCCGGAAACAGGAACCCATCAAGCCGGCGGAAATCGCAGTCGATGCCGAGGTCGCGGACATGCTCTTCGATACGGTCGACGGCGGCTTGCTGGCTTTCCTGGAATCTTCGCGCCATGGCTTCACCGCGGATCTTGACGAGCGCGCTCAGTCCATCGTCGCAGATCGGCGCCAGATGGGCCGTCGTGCGCGACGTCATGCCGCCGAGCAGCGGGCCGCGATCGAGCAGCACAACCTTCTGGCCTGCGCGGGTGAGCTCGTAGGCTATCGAGACACCGGCTATGCCCGCGCCCACGACCGCCACGTCGCATTGCTGGTCCTGCTCCAGCCGAGGAGCAGAGGGGAATGCCGTGTCACGCATCCACAGGGATTTCGTGGCTTCGCCGCTGACGTTCATCGCTGCCTCCAGGATCGGCCCGGCTTGTAAACTGCCGGAACTGGCATTTGATCCGCCCCGGAACAGATCTTGTGGAGGCCAGGCACGGGGTCGGCAAACATTGCCCTTGACAAGCTTCCCGGACGGCACGGCAGGGAACATCCCGCTGTCCTCCCTGTTGTATCAGCGACCGCATGTGCATCAGGAGAGAGCGAAATGGCCACGCAGCTGCCGCCGGTACCGCCGGAAAACCGCAGTCCGAAAGGTCCGGATGACGTCAGCCGCCCGTCTCCGGACGACCCCAGGATCGACGAGCGCAAGCGCGATGCGTCCAAGCAGGGCCGTCAGGGGAACACCAAGATCAACACCACCCACCAGGGTTACCAGCAGGATCGTTGAGATGGGCTCGTCCACCAAGAAAGCGGAAACGAACCGCCATCACGGCGGTCCGGGCAGCAGCCATCAGCGGCCGGACTTGCCCGACCCGACCGAGGAGAGTCCGACGGACGTCGAGCCGACCCACGGCCGCAAGAGCAAGGTTTCGGGCGGCGGCGGCGAACGCGACAGTCACCATACGCGCGACCCCAACCTGAAGGGCGGCAAAGGCTTCTGATCCGTCTTGCTCGGGCCAAGCCAGAACAGGGAGCGGGCAGCCGGGGGCGCCATGCGCCTGCCGGCTGGCGCGGCCCGCTATCCCAGAAACGTGTCGTAGAGCAGCTTGAGATTGAGGACGACGATCGTTCCGGCAACCAGCCAGGCGACGGCGGCAACCCGCGGGGAAATTGCGAACGCCCCCATTTTGCGGCGGTCCGACACGAATATGACCAGCGGGATGACCGCGAAGGGCAGCTGCATGGACAGGATGATCTGGCTGAGCACCAGGAGATCGGCCGTGCCGCTTTCGCCGTAGACCGCTGTGACCACGACGACCGGGACGATGGCGATCGCACGGGTCACCAGACGGCGCGCCCAGCCGGGCAGCCGCAGCCTCAGGAAACCTTCCATGACGATCTGCCCGGCAAGCGTGGCAGTCACCGTGGAATTCAGTCCTGACGCCAGCAGCGCCACGGCAAACAGCGTCGACGCGATGCCGACGCCCATCAGCGGTGACAGAAGTTCGTACGCCTCGCCAATCTCCGCCACATGCGTGTTGCCGCTCTCGTAGAACACGGACGCCGCCAGGATGAGGATCGCGGCATTGACGAAGAGCGCCAGCATCAGGGCGATCGTCGAGTCGGCCGTCGCCCACCGGATGGCATCGCGGCGACCCTCTTCGGTCCTCTCGTAGGCCCGGGTCTGGACGATTGCCGAATGCAGATAGAGATTGTGCGGCATGACCGTGGCACCGATGATGCCGATGGCGATATAGAGCATCGCTGGATTCGAGACGATTTCAGCCGACAGAACGAAGCCGCCGAGGATGGCGGCGACCGGTGGTGCGGCCGCGGCGATCTGCACCACGAAACAGGTGGCGATGACGATCAGCAGGGCGATCACGAAGGCTTCGAGATAGCGGAAGCCCCTGTTCATCAGAAGCAGGAGCAGGAACGCGTCGAGCGCGGTGATCAGCGCCCCGCCGATCAACGGGATGCCGAACAGAAGCTGCAGCGCTATCGCCGTGCCGATCACTTCGGCGAGATCGCAGGCAATGATCGCCGCCTCGCAGACGAGCCACAGCAGGAAGTTGGCCGGTCTCGAGAAACTGTCGCGACAGGCCTGGGCGAGATCCCGGCCGGTGGCGATGCCGAGGCGCGCGGCGAGCGCCTGCAGCAGGATCGCCATCAGGTTGGAGAGCAGGATGACCGACAGCAGCGTGTAGCCGAACTGCGAACCGCCCGCGAGATCCGTCGCCCAGTTGCCGGGATCCATGTAGCCGACGGAAACCATGTAGCCGGGGCCCGCGAAGGCAAGCATGCGCCTGACCCAGGAGCCGCCGGCCGGGACGATGATCGTCGAGTTGACCTCGGGCAGGCTCTCGCGGAGCGCCTCGTCGCGCGCCCGGCGCAGTCTGAGGTGACCGGCTTTCGGTCCGGCAGCAATATCCTCCGTCGTCGACATCGGTTCCTCTCGCCTGGGCAGACGGCGCGACGTCGTTCCCCTCGCCGGCCGATTGCCGTCCCGCAGATAGGGCGGCAATCAGCCGGTGTCAATGCATCTGCAAATCGTTTGCAAGTACGATGGCTGAAGTTGCTGGAGACAGGAAGCTAGGCGTTTCCGCAAGCCGGCGGAAAGTCGGGATTGCCGTACAGCGACATCACTGAACAAGACGCACTTTGCCGCTGTCGTTTCCTATCCGGCCGCCCTGCATCTGGCGCAAGTGCCGCGGAATTCGATCACCGCTTTCCTGGCTGCAAAGCCCGTCGAGCCGATCATGCCGTCCAGCGCGTCGCTGACCAGCCGGTCCGAGATCTCCTCCACCTGGCCGCAGGCGTCGCAGATCGCGAAGGCGGTCGTCAGCTGGCCGTGATCATGCAGACCGGCACAGGCGACGAATGCGTTGAGGCTTTCGAGCCGATGGACAAGACCGCCCTTGATCAGCCCTTCCAGCGCTCGATAAACCTGGAGCGGGGCCCGGAAACCGTCGTC
>JAJFMR010000264.1 GCA_020696915.1 Rhizobiaceae bacterium
TCGAAGGTCTCGTAGGCATCCGGGATGCTCATGAGGCGGGCACCGGCCGCCGGCGCGTGGGGTTGGGCACCAATTGCTTCATGGCGGGCGTTTTCCGGGCTGGTGGAGGCATGACCTGTCTTCCTCAAAGCCTTCTATCGCACAGTCGCCGCTCAATACAGGCTGCTTGCCGCCGCCTGGATGTTGCGACGCCAGGCGGGACTGATTGCTCCCGTTTATGTCCAACTTCCTGCTGTCCTGCCGACTGGCTTGGCTGCCGCGTTTGCCGCGTCAGGGGCTCGCCGGGACACGCGAGGGCATTGCGCCGCCGGCGGCAGGCCGATGGCTGAGCCGCAACTCGTGCGGCTTGCCCTACCCCGCGACATCTCGGCGGTCTCTCCACTCCCGCTTTCCGTAAGGATAAGTTATGCTCGAGGCTGGCATTCGACGCTGCGGGGAGGGTGGGGATGGCAATCAGGGAATTCATGCCGCCGGAGTCGGTCGTCGCGGCGATCCGGTCCGACGTCGAGCGCTATGAAAGCCAACGCGTCAAGGCCTGGGGCGCGGTGCAATGGCGGGTGCCGCTCTTCCTCTCCGGCCCGCTGGCCGCCACGGTTCTCCTTGCCATCGTCTTCAACAGGATGGCGGAGCCGTACGAGCGGTGGATCACGACGGCGCACGTCGTCCTCTACGTGGCCGCCTGCTTCGCGGCGATCTTTATCTACAGGCTGGCGATGGCCCCGGCGACGGCGCTGCGGCAGTCCTTCCGCTCGAAAGTCCTGCCGCTGGCCCTCGGCTTCATCGAAGACGTGGAGTACAGGCATGGCCAGGTACCCGATTCCATCGACCGCTTGCCGCGCGAAGCGAGCGGATCGTTCAGCCGCCAGACTTTCGACGACGTGATCACGGGACGCTACGAGGGCTTTCGCTTCGAGCTCTACGAGGCGGATCTGCGCAAGGGATCCGGCAAGTCGGAGACGGTTCTGTTCAAGGGCGTCATCGTCGCCTTCGAGACGATGGCGGCATTTCCCGGATTGCTGGTCGCCGTCCGCAAGGCCGGTGCGATCGCGCAATTCTTCCGCGGCCTGCTGGGCACGAAGGTCGCCGAGCTGCAATCCGGCCAGGAGACGGTCGACGGCGCCTACGAGTTCCACACCGACAACCCGGACGCGGCGCGGCCGCTGGTCACCGGGCGGCTTCCCCGGGCGCTGCTGTGGCTGGCGGAGACCTGGCCGGAGGAGCGGGCCAGAGTGGCGCTGAAAGGCAGCGACGGCTTCCTGCTCCTGCCGCTCAGGAAGAACTTCTTCGAAATCCCGGGCATTTCGGTGCCCCTCGACTACGTCCGGCATGTCGAGCCGATCGTCGCCGACGTGGCCGCGCTGCTGGCGACCGCCGCGCTGGTGCGCAAGATCGGAGCGCCCGACGACGCGAGCGCCAACGAGGGGGAAGCGAGGCCGGCGGCCGCAGGCGTGCCCTGACGTTTGCAGCCGCGCATTTACCGAGCGAGAGGCGCCAACAACAGTCGGCGCCGGGATTGCTCCCAGCGCCTCCCTGTCAGACCGGAACCTTACGTGTCGGCGTCGCCACCCGAAGGGCGGCAGCACTGGCACGGGTCCAGCATTGACGGCCTTGGCATCCGACGTTCCCCGAAGGGCCCGCTTTTCGCCCAGACCACGCCTGCTAATCCCGAGGGATTTCGCTGACGCGCCATCGAAGGTCTTGCCCGGCCTTCATGGCAGCATCGGTCCGCCGTCGGCGTTTGCAACCGCTTCCCGCGGTCCCGCAGGTCTGGAACGGCTTCGGCGCCGGGCGAACCCGTTGCCTGACCAGCCCAGTGCGGGCATCAGGTGATCCTTCGGTTTCGGTCCGCCTTCAGGGCGGCGTCCCCGTTGGGACCTGAGATGTGATGACCATAGCCGGGGCTGTTGGTCAGGGGAACCGCTGGCTGCCTGTGGATAACGGGATTAGCGTGGATTGACGCAACGAAAGCAGGGGCGGCCGATCGTGCGCGAGTCGGTTGCACCGGGCCGGACGGGAATTCCGCGAAGTCATGGCTCGAGGAGCGGTTGGCATGAAGGTGGGAGTGATCGTCAACCCCGTGGCCGGCGGCGGACGCCTGCAGCGCCGGCGGAAGCTCATCGACGCCTCTCTCGACAGGCATTTCGGGCGCGTCGAGCTGGTCGAGACGAAGGCGGCAGGCGAGGCGTGCGTGCTGGCCCGCGACATGGCGCTCTCCGGCGCCGACCTGGTGATCGCGGCCGGCGGCGACGGCACCGCGAGCGAGGCGGCGGACGGCCTCCTGCAGGCCTCCCGGGAGGCCGGCCGGCTCGCCGAGTTCGGCCTGATCCCCTGCGGGAACGGTGCCGACTTTGCTCGCGGCCTCGGCCTGCCGGAAGATTTCGAGGCGGCGATCGGCCGCATCGCCGCTGCCGCACCGCGGCGGATCGACGCCGGGCTCGCCTCCTACATCGACGGCAGGGGCGCACTGGCCAGCCGCTATTTCCTGAATGTCGCCAGCCTCGGCCTGTCGGGCGCCACCGACAGGGCGGTGAACGCCGACCGCCGCAAAGGCCGCGGCTCCGCCAGGGCGCTGTTCCTGTGGCACACGGTCGTCGAGTTCCTCCGCTACCGGTTTCAGGAGGTCCTGATCAGTGTCGACGACGGGGACGCGCTCGAAGCGCGCGTGGCGCTGGTCGCCGCCGCCAATGGCAGGTTCTTCGGCGGCGGCATGATGATCGCGCCGGATGCCGAGCCGGACGACGGCGCCTTCGATATCGTCATCGTGCGCGCCGCCGGCAAGATGAAGCTGATCCTCGACATCAGGCTTCTCTACGGCGGACGGCATCGCGGCCATCAATCGGTCAGCATCCTGCGCGGCAGGAAAGTGACGATCGAGCCGGCCGGCGGCCGGCTCGCCAATGCCGCGCTGCTCGACCTGGACGGCGACTCGCCCGGCCGCATTCCGGCGACCTTCGAGATGCTGCCGGGAGCCCTGTCGATGCGGTGGTGATCGAAGCGGACCGGGCGACTGACTTCGACGACGACAGCGAAGATCGAGCGGTTGCAGTTGCAGAACTGAAGGCGAAACGGGAATGGCGTCCCGCCTCGCGAAGGCCGGGATGCTCGACCGGGCAACCCTCGCTACGAACGGAGCAGCCACGCGCCGGTCAGGGCGTCAGCGGCGTCTGCATCATTTGCAGGTGGAGTTCGCTGCCGGTCCAGGGATGCGCCTCGCAGACCGCCTCGTCCAGTTCGACGCCGAGGCCGGGCTCCTTCGAGGGGATGACGTGCCCGTCTGCCCAGTCGATCTTTTTCTTCAGGAGCCTGGCGTGGAAACCGTCCCATGTCTTCAGCGATTCGAGGATGAGGAAATTCGGCAGCGTCACGGCCAGCTGGATGTTGGCCGCGCCGACGATCGGGCCGCAATAGCAGTGCGGCGCGATCTGGATGTGGAAGGCCTCCGCCATGGCCGCGATCTTCTTGGTTTCGAGGATGCCCCCCGACCGGCCGAGATCGGGCTGCAGGATGGTCGCGGCGCGGTTCTCGATGACCCGGGCGAACTCGAACCTGGTGGTCAGCCGCTCGCCGGTAGCGATGGGAATCGACGTGCCGCGCGCCACTTCGGCCATTACCTCCGGCATGTCGGGCGGCACCGGCTCCTCGAACCACAGCGGATCGTAGGGCTCGATGGCGCGGGCGACACGCAGCGCCCCCGAGGCGGTGAACTGCCCATGCGTGCCGAACAGAATGTCGGCCCGGATGCCCACTGCCTCGCGGATGGCCTTCATCATGCGGACGGAGAGATCGATGTCGAAGAGGCGCGGCTGATGGCCGTCGAATGCCGTGTAGGGACCGGCCGGGTCGAGTTTTACGGCGTCGAAGCCCTCATCAACGCAAAGGGCGGCGCACTCCGCAGCCATGTCGGGGTCGTTGTAGACGTTCCTGGGTCCGGCTTCCTCCGTGAAGACGCTCCCGGAATGCGGATAGAGATAGGTGTAGGAGCGCAACGTCTCGTGCACCTGGCCGCCGAGCAGCTTGTAGACCGGCTTTCCCGCCTCCTTGCCGATGATGTCCCAGCAGGCGATCTCGAGCGCCGAGAAGCAGCCCATGACGGCAGTGTCGGGCCGCTGCGTGAAGCCAGAGGAGTAGCAGCGGCGAAACAGGTTCTCGACGTCGTGCGGGTCGTGCCCGACCAGGTAGCGTTCGGCCATGTCCTCGATCATGCGGGCGGTGACATGCCCCGAGAACGCCGCGTTGTAGGCCTCGCCGTAGCCCACCACGCCGGAATCCGTGGTGAGCTTCACGAAGATGAAATAGCGCCCGCCTATCCCCGGCGGCGGGTTGCCGACCACGAAGGTCTTGACGTCGGTAATCTTCATCGGCGTGATCTCCCTGGGATTGCCAGTCGATCGCAAGGACGGATGCCTTGCGGATCCGGCATCATCCGTGGTCCTCGAGCACCATGGAGGCGCCCTTCCAGCCCGTCATGATGGCGGCAGCGTTGGTGTTGCCGGAAATGATGTCGGGGAAGATGGAGGCGTCGATGACCCGCAGTCCGCCGAGCCCGTGCACCCTGAGGCGCGGGTCGACGACGGCTCGGCCGGCGTCGGGCCCCATCCGGCAGGTCGAGACCGGGTGGTAGACGGTCCCCGATCTTTTCCTGAAATCTTCAATGAGCGCATCGTCCGAAACCACTGACGAACCTGGTAAAACCTCCTTCTCCACAATGTCTGCAATGGCCGGCATGGAGGCGATCCTGCGGACGAACTTCACGGCGG